>DASSFT010000730.1:0-5643 GCA_035694045.1 Chitinophagaceae bacterium | reverse complement strand
CCCTGTATCCTACAAAGCGGGCGACCAGCCCAACAATGCTTTATCGTTAAATGTGTTGCAGCCTGGAGAAGTGGCTGCTACTGCGGGTACATCGGGTGTGATCTATGGAGTATGCGATGAGCTGAATTATGACCTGCAGTCACGTATCAACAGCTTTGCTCATGTTAATTATGAGGTCGGCAAACCAAGAATAGGGGTATTGTTGTGTATAAATGGAACGGGGATTTTTAACCGCTGGATCAAAACTATTGCCGGCAACAATCATACTTATCCGGAATTAAACGAAATGGCCGCAAAGGTTCCCCTGGGTTCAGAAGGCCTGATAGCGCTACCATTTGGTAATGGTGCAGAAAGAATGCTCAACAACCAGATCATTGGTGCCCAGTTTAACAACATCGACTTCAACTTGCACACAACTGCGCATATGGTGCGGGCAGTGCAGGAGGGAATTGCTTTTTCTTTCCGCTATGGTTTGGACATTATGCGGGAAAACGGTATTCGACCCAATGTTATCCGGGTAAGCAAGACGAATCTTTTCCTGAGCGAACTGTTTGCCCGTTCTTTTGCCGGCGTTAACAATGTGGCAATCGAATTCTACGATGGCGATGGAAGTTTTGGAGCAGCTATCGGCGCTGGTATTGGCGCAAGCATTTATAAAAATGCGGAAGCCGCTTCGGAAAAAAGAAAACCGACAGGAATGGTTAAACCGGAATCTGTAAAACACTACGACGAATTATATGGACAATGGAAAGATCAATTAAACGCCCGGTTGGCCAAGACCAGTAAGACCGATACCTTATCATTCAGTTTATCTTAATCCTTTAATAACAATAAAAATGGCACGTATTACTATCGGACAAAAAGAATATTTCAAAACCATACCCGAGATAAAATATGAAGGAAGGGATAGTGACAACCCATTTGCATTCCGCTGGTATGATGAAAATAGAGTAGTAGCCGGTAAAACGATGAAGGAATATTTGCGGTTTGCCTGTGCGTATTGGCATTCCTTCTGCGGCAGTGGCGCCGATCCTTTCGGTGAGCCCACTCATTTGTTTCCCTGGGACGAAAAAAAAGATGCGGTAGAAAGAGCAAAAGATAAAGCCGATGCAGCTTTTGAATTTATCACCAAGCTGGGTCTTCCCTATTATTGTTTTCATGATGTGGATGCAGTGGATTATACCAACGATGTAAAAGAAAATGATGGACGTTTGAAGGCGATCACAGCATACCTGCAGGAAAAGCAGAAAGCAAGCGGGGTAAAATTGTTGTGGGGCACTGCCAATCTTTTTTCCAACAAAAGATATATGAATGGAGCTGGTACCAACCCGGATTTTCATGTGCTGGCACATGGGGCGGCGCAGGTAAAAGCTGCTTTGGATGCGACAATCGCACTGGGAGGGGAAAACTATGTGTTCTGGGGCGGGAGAGAAGGATATATGAGCCTGCTGAATACGGACATGAAAAGAGAAAAAGAGCATTTTGCGAAATTTCTTCATACAGCAAAGGACTATGCCCGGAATAACGGATTCAAAGGCACATTTTTTATTGAGCCCAAGCCTTGCGAACCATCCAAGCATCAATACGACTATGACAGCGAAACGGTGATCGGGTTCCTTCGCCAGTTTAATCTCCTGGATGATTATAAGCTGAACGTTGAAGTAAATCATGCAACCCTGGCCGGTCATACTTTTCAACATGAATTGCAAGTGGCGGCAGATGCCGGCCTGCTGGGCAGCATCGATGCCAACCGCGGCGATTACCAGAACGGTTGGGATACCGACCAGTTCCCAAATAATATCAACGAACTTGTAGAAGCCATGCTGGTGATCCTGGAGGCAGGTGGGTTCAAAGGTGGCGGGATTAATTTCGATGCCAAAGTGCGCCGCAATTCAACCGATCATGAAGATCTTTTTCATGCCCATATTGGCGGGATGGATACTTTTGCCCGGGCATTGATCGTGGCAGACTCTATTTTACAAAAATCCGAGTATAAAAAATTCCGGAAAGAAAGATATGCATCGTTTGATAGTGGTAAGGGAAAGGAATTTGAGCAGGGAAGATTATCTTTAGAGGACCTCAGAACCTATGCTATTGAAAATGGCGAGCCAGCAATGAAGAGTGGGAAACAGGAGTGGCTTGAGAATATTATTAATCGCTATATTTAAGCTTATCTTTTAATACAAACCAACTATTATGCTTACCACTCTTGACTGGATAATTATTCTATTTTACTTCGGTGTCATTGCCGGTATTTCCTGGTGGGCGGTAAAAAAGAAAAAGAAAGATTCTCCGGATGATTATTTTTTGGCAGGCCGGCATTTAGGCTGGTTCGTTGTCGGTGCTTCCATTTTTGCATCCAATATAGGTTCAGAACATCTTGTCGGGCTGGCAGGGTCAGGTGCAACCGATGGAGTTGCATTAGCACATTACGAATTACATGCATGGTGCCTGTTAGTGTTAGGTTGGGTAATGGGTCCCTTCTATATGCGGGCAAAAGTATTTACGATGCCTGAATTCCTCGAGAGAAGGTTTGCGCCGCAAGCACGAACAGTCCTGTCACTTATTTCATTGTTTGCTTATATCCTGACTAAAATTGCTGTAGGCATTTTTGCAGGCGGTGTTGTTTTCAGAGCATTGTTGCCAGACGTAAATTTCCTGGGAATGGATTCATTCTGGCTTGGCTCAATCCTTTTAATTATTCTAACGGGCATCTATACAATTATCGGTGGTTTGAGAGCTGTTGTTTATACAGAAACGCTTCAAACCTTTGTGAAAATAATAGGTGCCATTATGGTAACTTATTTTGGATTAAAAGCGTTGGGAGGATGGGATAAGCTGCGTGAGATCTGCGGCAGCGAAATGTTTAATTTATGGAAACCAGTTACGCCGGATGGTGTGGCTAGCACCTGGGCGCCTGTAAAAGAGGCGGGAAAGGCGGCCTGGTATTTTAATGATAAATATCCCTGGCCTGCCATGTTGCTTTGCGCACCTATTATTGGTTTGTGGTATTGGTGTACTGACCAGTATATAGTTCAGCGTATCCTGGGAGCAAGAGATGAGAAGCAAGCAAGGCGGGGTACTATTTTCGCAGGCTTTTTAAAGCTTAGTCCTGTTTTTCTTTTCATTATCCCGGGCATGATATGTTTTGCCCTGGCAAAAAGCGGGATGAATGCTGATATACAAAAAGAGTTATTTGATGCAAATGGTCACTTGATCAGGGAACGGGCGCAGGGTGCATTCCCCTTGTTGGTGACACATGTGCTTCCTGTTGGGGTAAGAGGTATTGTAGTCGCAGGGCTGCTCGCAGCACTGATGAGCGCCCTGGCAGGCGTATTCAATGCATCATCGTCATTGTTTACTATGGATTTTTATTCGAAGTTGAGACCCAATGCATCCCAGGAAAAATTGGTACGTGTGGGAAGAATAGCAACGGTTGTAATGGTCCTAGTCGGGCTGCTTTGGATCCCGGTAATACAGGGTGCAAGAGGTTTATATGATTATTTACAAGGTATACAGGCTTACCTGGCACCACCCATATTTGTTGTTTTCTTCTTCGGGGTATTCATGAAACGACTCAACGGCCCAGGCTGTTTGGCAACACTACTCACTGGTTTTTTAATGGGAGTATTTCGACTGATCGTGGATACCCCTGTAAAATTGAGCGGAAAAGCCTATACAGAAGGATCATTCCTCTGGGTAGTCAATAATATTTTCTTCCAGTATTATAGTCTTTTGATAACAATAGTCTGTATTCTTGTATTTATAATAGTAAGCTACGCAACCAAGCCACCTGAGTACAGCAAAATCAGCGGACTTACTTTTTCTACATTATCACCTCAAGACAGGATGGAAAATCGGAAATCTTGGAATTGGAAAGATGTTGCTCTTTCAATATTAATGGTCGCATTGATCATTGCGATTTATATGTACTTCACGGGATAAAGTTCAAAATGCACAAATACTATAATACGAAACCCGAAAGGCCACAATCTTTCGGGTTTCATGTTTTTCATTATTTCGGATTTATCTTCGTGCTTCAAATTTCGAATTTTAATCATTTACCATGTTGATGGAACAAACAATGCGCTGGTTCGGACCCAACGACCCGGTAAGCTTGTGGGATATACGGCAGGCAGGTTGTACTGGAGTTGTCACCGCGCTGCATCATGTACCAGTAGGAGAGATATGGACCGTCGATGAGATCAATAAAAGAAAAGCCCTGGTCGAAGCTGCCGGCATGAGTTGGACCGTGATCGAGAGCCTGCCGGTAAGCGAGGATATCAAAAAACAGACGGGTGCCTTCAAACAGCATATAGAAAATTATAAGCAAAGCCTGCGAAACGTAGCCCAATGTGGTTTGAAAGTAGTGACGTACAACTTCATGCCGATACTCGACTGGATGCGTACAGATATTTTCTATACGATGCCAGACGGGAGTAAAGCCTTACGATTTGAAAAATCAGCTTTTATCGCCTTTGACCTATTCCTGCTGAAAAGACCGGGAGCGGAAAAAGACTATACACCGGAAGAGATCAGTAAAGCCAAACAGAGGCTGGAGTCTATGTCTGCGGAGGAAAAAGATGTATTGTACCGTAATGCTTTATTGGGATTGCCGGGCAGTGAAGAGAGATTTACTCCTGAACAGATCCTGGCCGCTTTAAAAACCTATGAGCATATTGATGCGGCTAAACTCAAGCAACATTTGTTTTATTTTCTTCAACAGGTAGTACCGGTAGCGGAAGTAGTAGGATTAAAAATGGCGATACATCCCGATGATCCACCCTATCCTTTACTGGGTCTGCCCAGGATTGTGAGCACAGAAACAGATGCAAAGGAATTATTAGACGCAGCGCCTTCGCCGGCCAATGGTTTATGCTATTGCACCGGTTCTTATGGTGTAAGGGCCGACAATGATTTGCCCGGAATGGTAAAACGCCTGGGTGACCATATACATTTTATTCATTTGCGTAGTACCAAACGAGACAAGGATGGTAATTTCTTCGAAGCTGATCACCTGGCCGGCGACGTAGATATGTACAACGTGATAAAAGAGATCGTGCTCGTGATGAAGAGAAGAAATGTTTCTATTCCCATGCGGCCGGATCATGGTCATCAAATGCTTGATGATTTGAAAAAAACAACTTACCCGGGTTATTCTGCTATTGGTAGATTGAGAGGACTTGCTGAACTAAGAGGCCTGGAGTTGGGTATTTACAGAAGCCTTACTGATTAAGAACCAAATAAACCCCTAAAGGGAAGAACCAAGAACCAAATTACAAGAACCAAATAAGATCCAAACAAAAAATCAAAAAGTTGGAGAAGTAGCTCCTGTTTAAATATTTTAATTTGTAATTTATTTGGTTCTTGGTTCTTGTAATTTGGTTCTTTCTTTCAACCATCTTCTTACTGGTTCATCATACAATTTCAGCGCTGCATACGCGAGGAGAATAAAGAACACAAATAAACCAATCGCCACCGGAACGATCTGCGAAACCGGAGGTTTTTTATTGTAGATCCAGGCTGTATAAATATAAATGAATGGATAATGAGTGATGTAGATCGGGTAAGAGATATCGGCTGAAAACTTACAAAGCTTTGATAATCGTCCCCTGACCTGTCCGCCTGCCCCGGCTGCTACGA
>DASSFT010000729.1:0-6480 GCA_035694045.1 Chitinophagaceae bacterium | reverse complement strand
TGTCGCAATAAATCCATAAGGCAGTTTTACATCAGCCTGCGCAAAGATCATGTACTGCCACATATTAATATTGTTGTCCAGTTGCAATGAATCGGCGACGCCGCCTTTATTTCCGAAATCCTTGGTATTAAAAAACCCTTTTTGCGCTTCGGCTCCGAAATTCAGTTGCAGGCCGGTTGAGCCTATTTGCTTTTTAAAAGTAAAAACGCTTCTTCCTCCGAAATGAGGTTCTTTTCGCAATTCATAAACCCTTATTCCGGGGTTTGTGAAATCGGTGTAGGAACCATAGACAGCAGTCGTATTGGACCAGCTGTCGCTAAACCGGTAGTCATTGCTAAAGCCCGCAATGAATATTTTTTGATAAATAGCTGCCTTGTTTTGTACTGCGCCTGGTTGAGTGCCGGCGGGTGGTCTGGCCTGCTTAGGATCTGCATTATATTGCGCCGAAGTTAGCGCGCCTGGTGTCTGGTAATAAAAATCGCTGTACGACATGTAGGCATGCAGGGTTTGTTTTTCGCTTGCTTTTAATGCTGCGTCCCATGACACTACATCTTTCCGCATATTTGTCTGCACACGGTAACCATCACTGTTCAGGTGCGAGTAATTGAAAACGTTTTTATGGTCCGTGTCCCCCGCCTTGATGTTCACATTAACTCCAGTGGTGTTGTAGCTCCCGGCAAAATAATCTACTGCGATTCCCTGTTGCCAGGCTGCAGGCATCGTATGGATGAGCATCACTCCGCCGATTCCAGCGCCATAAAGACTGCTGGCAGGACCCTTAATGACTTCAATCGAATTAAAATTGTAATAGCTGAGCTGGTTCAGGTACGTATTCCCGCTTGGATCAGTCAGTGGTATTTCATTCAGGTAAACTTTTACATCCCTTACCCCAAAAGGAGAACGCAGCGAACTGCCCCGGATATTCAGCCGGTAACTCCCGGGAGAACGTTCCTCCATCCTGACGCCCGGAATGATATTGACTGCGGGTAAGATACTGGTGTTATTGAAACGTTTCAGTTGTGCCTGGCTGGTAAGACCGACAGGAGCGGCCACTTCAGTCAGCCTCCGGTTTTGCTCGTAAGCCTTTACCGTTACTTCACTTAATGTCTTTGTGGAATCTGTTTGTTCTTCCTGGGAGAAACATAGGGAAGAAATACATAGAAGAATGACAGAGCAGAGTAGAGTTGGTTTCATAGATTTGGGCTGGTTAGATAGAGCAAAGGTAGAACGTTTTTTCCCTATCTTCATTGCATGACCCCCAAGAATAAGCTAGGACTCTTTGATTTTACGTTGATTGTTGTGAGCCTGGTGATCGGAATGGGCATTTTTCGTACACCCGCTAATGTCGCTAAAGAATCTCCAACCCCACTTATTTTCTTTATTATATGGCTGGCCGGGGGCTTAGTGGCGCTATGTGGCGCACTCACTTATGCTGAGATCGGTTCCCGCCTACCCGTAATGGGCGGGTACTACAAAGTTTTTTCTTATGCCTACCATCCGTCCATCGCCTTTGCCATCAACTGCATTATCCTTGTTTCCAATGCTGCCTCGGGGGCCGCGGTAGCCCTGGTAGGCAGCGAGTATATCACCGGGGTCATTATGCCCGGGGTAACAGATCCCGGGACTATCCAGGTTGTCCATACTGTCATTGCGCTCGTGGCCATCATCATTTTTTATGCGGTCAACATGCTGGGATTGAGGCTGAGTGCTAAAACCCAGGTGATACTTACTATCATTAAGATCACCCTTATCCTGTTGCTTATCGCCCCGATTTTTTTTGCAGTCGAGCCATCCTTGTCGTCACAGGCAGTTCCCGCGATTTCGCCTGGTTTAAGAGAGTATGTCAAAGCCTTTGGGCTGGGATTAGTGGCGGTGAGTTTTACCTATGGCGGTTACCAGCAAACGATCAATTTCGGAGCCGAAGTAAATAAGCCCGACCGCTATATACCGCGAGGTATTTTCATGGGTATCGCTATTATTATCACATTGTACCTGGCAATCAACTACGCGTATGTGCATGTTATCGGCTTTGAGAATATGAAGATGGAAGCGCAAAAAGCGGCACCGAATATCGCCGCCATTATGGCCTCGAAGATATTCGGAGTAAACGCGGAAAGAATATTGTCGGCTTTTCTTTTCCTGAGTGTGCTTGCTTACATCAACGCGCTGTTGTTGAGCAACCCCAGGGTCATGTATGCCATGAGTGATGACAGGATTCTCCCGGCGGCTTTCCAGAAAAAAAACAAACGGGGAGCCCTGGTAGTTGCTTTGACCGTTTTTGCGGTGTTGGCAGCTGTATCGGTATTCTGGGCCAGGAAATTCGACAAGCTATTAAGCTTTAGTATTTTCCTTGACTCCTTCGGCATGGTGCTTTCGGCCGGTAGCATTTTTGTTATCCGCAAAAGAACGGCTCATCTCAACGGTACCGGTATTTATAGTATGAAATGGTATCCATGGCTGACATTGATCTTTATGGCAGCCTATTCTTTCGTGGCCATCAGCATTGCGATCGATTATAAGAATAATGATAATGCCGCGCTGGTTGGTTCCTCGGTGCTGGCGTTTTTCATAGCCATATATTTTATTGCAAGGGCATTAAAAAAAACAAGCTAAAAGATGGACCTCTCGTATATCATAAATGAATTGGGCGAGGAACGGGAAAATTATTTCAACGCGGTCTCGCCGCCGATCATGCAGACCAGCAATTTTGCTTTTAAAAAAGTTGATGACCTGCGGCAGGCTTTCGCGGATGAGATGGCCGGTTATTTATACAGCCGGGGGCTTAATCCCACCGTTGAAATTCTGCGGAAGAAATTAGCGGCACTCGATGGTGCTGAAGATTGCCTGGTCTTTAATAGTGGTGCTGCGGCCATCTTTGCCGGAGTATTTGCCAATGTAAAATCCGGCGACCATATCGTATCGGTAAGATCACCCTATACATGGGCTCAACGGATGTTTGATGTCATTCTTCCAAGGTTTGGCGTGAGTACGACCTATGTCGATGGCACGAAAACCGGAAACTGGGAACTGGCAACAAGGAACAACACGACTTTGTATTATCTCGAATCCCCCAACAGTTGGGATTATGCTTTACAGGATATCAGGGCGGTTGCTTCACTGGCAAGATCAAAGGGAATCATTACAATGATCGATAACAGCTATTGCTCTCCTCTTTATCAAAAACCGATTGAGATGGGGATCGATCTTTCCATGCAGACTGCCACAAAATACATCAGCGGTCACAGTGATACGCTGGGAGGTGTGTTAAGCGGTTCTCATGAGATGATGAAAAAGATATTTGACAGCGAATACCTGAATATCGGGAGTGGCATTCAACCGTTCAATGCCTGGCTGTTGATAAGGGGATTAAGAACATTGCCCGCAAGATTTGACCGCATTAACCATTCGACTTTGGAAGTAATAAAATTTCTCAAGCAACACCCGGCAATTGAATCGGTAATTTTTCCATTTGACGAATCTTTTCCGCAATATGAACTGGCCCGGCGGCAGATGAGTGGTGCCTGTGGCTTATTTACTTTTGTGTTGAAGACAAATAGACGGGAGTCGATCGTCAGGTTTTGCGAAAGCCTTAAACATATTATGATGGCTGTGAGCTGGGGCGGGCATGAAAGCCTGGTCATCCCGAAATGCTCAGGAATTTCGCCCAGCGATTTCGACCCTTCCAATCCGGAGCATCGTTATGTGAGGATGTATGTCGGTCTTGAAGAACCGCATTACCTGGTAGCTGACCTGGAACAGGCCCTGGCAAAGGGATTTGCCTGAAATATGCTCACATCAATAAAATAAATATGCGGCCATTTCTCTTAGAATAATCCACCCGCCGGATTATCTTTGGCACCACCACTAAACCTGTCACTACATGTTTAAAACAGCCGCCTTTTCCCTGTTCGTTATCTTATTATTTGAAACAGCCACTGCACAAAAGGACGATAAAAACATCAGCATTAAAGAGTCCGTTGAAGAATACAAATTCATAAAAGGAAATAAAGAAAACCCTGTACAGGTCAGGCAGGAATTGCAGACAACTTATATATGTAACGAGTTCCGTACCAGTATCCAGGTGGCGGAATTTTACGACAATCAAACTGAAATAAATGATGTGGATGTGTGGATCGATGGGGATCGGCAAAAAAGATTTACGCCCACCTATGAACCGTATAACTCAGACGGAATTTTTTACTCTGATGCGAAGGTTTGTTATTTCACTCTTCCATTGGAAAAAAAAGGTACTACCAGCAAGGTAAGATTTGGAAAAAAGATTTTGGATCCGCGCTATTTCACCAATGTATTTTTTACAGAGCCCTATTTTGTGGCGAGAAAGGAAGTAAACATCGTTGTGCCGAAATGGATGAAGATCGAGATAAAGGAATTCAACTTTACAGGCTATTCTATCACAAAGAATGTAAATAATAAATCGGATGAAGACGTATATACCTATGTGATCGAAAATGCGCCGGCACTCAACCACGAAGCAGCTTCTCCCGGTATCACCTATATCGCCCCGCACCTGCTGATCATGACCAAATATGCAGAGCCGGAGGGTGAAAGGATCACTTATTTCAATACACTGGCTGATCAGTATGGCTGGTATCGCCAGCTGGTAAAGCAGATCGGCAATGACCCTGCATCGATCAGGGAGCGGGCGACCCAGATCACAAAAGGCATGATCGATGATCTTCAGAAAGTAAAGGCCATCTACCAGTGGGTACAGGATAATATCCGCTATATCGCTTTTGAAGATGGTATTGCCGGTTTCAAGCCAGATAACGCGCAAGAAGTGTTGAGAAAAAAATATGGGGATTGCAAGGGAATGGGAAACCTGATGGCTGAAATGCTGAAGTCGATCGGTTTGGACGGACGCATTTGCTGGTTGGGTACCAATCATATTGCTTATGACTATAGCACGCCTTCTCTGGGCGTAGATAACCATGTTATCTGTGCCTGGTTATATAAAGGCAAAACCTATTTTCTTGATGCGACGGAAAAATATATTGGCTTTGGAGAAACGGCCGAACGGATCCAGGGCAGGCAGGTACTTATCGAAGACGGAGACAAATACATTTTGCAGAATATTCCTGTTGCTACCCAGCAACAGAACACATCCACTGAAAAAAGGATCTTAACGCTGAATGGCAATAACCTGGAAGGAAAAGTGATACAAACCTGGAAAGGCGAAAGCAAGGAATGGCTGTTGACCCAGCTTCATGAGATAAAAAAGGAAAAACAGGAAGATGCGCTGAAACAATTCCTGACCGAAGGAAGGAATAATTTCCAGATCAGCGATCTGAAGATCATCAACCTGAACGATTACAATGCCGACCTGAAAATTGAATACAATCTTTTGTTTAAAGATGCAGTCACCTCGTTTGGAAAAGAAAATTATATCGATATAGATGACCGCCGTGATTTTACCTTACTGAAGTTTGATACCAGCAAGCGAAAATTGCCTTATCTGTTCCCTTTTAAAGAGAACCGGGTACTTGAAGTGGAGATACAATTACCTAAAGACGCCAAAGCCGGCCAGTTGCCTTCCGCGTTCAAAATCGACCAGCCTGATTATAGCATGAATGGTTCTTATATCGCTGAGCCCTCAAAGATCGTTTACAGGAGGGAGATCACATTGAAGAAGACCTGGATGCCCAAACAGGATTTTATCAAATGGAACAACGACATTGATAAGTTGAACGAGTTTTACAATAACCAGCTTGTGATTACCAAATAACCACCCCCAAATATTTACCACAATGAGAATTGTTTTCGGAAAATCATTGGCCGTATTCCCTTTAAAACGGCTTGTGTTGATTGTTTTGTCATTATTTGTTTTTGATTCCTTGCCAGCTCAAAAGACGGCTCCGGATAATTATAAAGAAGAAGCGGATGCAATCAGGCAGGCCGTATGGAGCTGGGATAACCCGGAATTCAAAGTACGCCAGGTCCCTGCAGAATACGCCAATGCCTCCCGTGTAATCATTGCGCGCCGTGTGGATATCAACGCTACCGGGAAAGTCAGGGTTGCCCTGTTTCATAATCCTATTCCCCGATTGGATCTTACCGAAATCGTAAGAGAAGCAATAAAGCTTAATGATAAAGCTGCTGTCAGTGACTATTCAGAAATTACATTTACACGACTGGTCAAAACCAGCGGAGCCTTTTTCAATAACACAACAAAAAGATATATCGGTGTAAGAGTAATTAAAAATGATGGGACTATTAAAGAAATCAGCGCAGACGATATTCTGCTCACAAAGGATGAAAAATCAAATAAGGAAGCCAAGCTGGCCATTCCTGATCTGCAGGTCGGCGATATCATCGATTTTTTCATAGCTAAGCGGCAAAACATCCAGCAAAACGGATCGGGTGAAGTTGAAAACTACACATTTGCCCTTTTTGATGACGCCCCGATCATCAACTATTCTATTCATATTGAAGCGGGACGCCAATACGCAGTAGAATACAGGA
>DASSFT010000728.1:0-2745 GCA_035694045.1 Chitinophagaceae bacterium | reverse complement strand
GGGTAACTACCTCCGTGCGGGATTTTGTAAGGATGGCCTTTGCACATGCGGGAGTGGAAGTAGCTTTTGAGGGAAAGGACGAAAAAGAAAAGGCCATTGTCACTAAGGTTGCCGACCCGGAGATCCATTTGTCCAAAGGGGATATCGTGGTGGAGGTGGACAAACGTTATTTCCGCCCAACTGAAGTGGACCTGCTACTGGGAGACGCTACTAAGGCCAAAGAAAAATTAGGTTGGACGCCAAAATATACGCTGCATGATCTCGCCCGAGAAATGGTGCATGCGGATATCGAACTTTTCAGGAAGGATGTTGTTTTAAAAGAATCAGGCTTTCATACCTTAAGGCAGTTTGAATAATGGAAAAAAACAGTAAAATCTATGTGGCAGGCCACAGGGGAATGGTGGGTTCGGCAATCGTAAGAAAATTAAAAGAACAAAACTTTGTCAATATCATTGAACGAAGCTCAGGTGAACTGGATCTTCGAAACCAGCAGTCGGTAATCGATTTTTTTGCCGGTGAAAAACCTGAGTATGTTTTCCTGGCAGCCGCTAAAGTAGGAGGGATCGTTGCTAATAATACCTACAGGGCCGAATTCCTGTACGACAACCTGATGATCGAGTCAAATATTATTCATGCGGCATTTCTCAATAAAGTAAATAAACTTTTATTCCTCGGGAGTTCCTGTATCTACCCCAAACTGGCGCCTCAACCGATGAAGGAGGAATCGTTGTTGACCGGATTGCTTGAATCCACTAATGAGCCTTATGCAATCGCCAAGATCACGGGCATAAAGCTGTGCGAAACCTATCGCGACCAGTATGGATGTAATTTCATTTCGGCCATGCCAACTAATTTATACGGCCCAGGCGATAATTATGATTTGCAGAATTCGCATGTAATACCGGCATTGATCCGGAAATTCCATGAGGCTAAACAACACAAATCCCCCTTCGTGGAAATTTGGGGGACAGGATCGCCGCTACGAGAATTTATGTACGCCGATGACCTGGCTGAGGCCTGCGTGTTCCTGATGAAAGAGTACGACGATAAACTGTTTGTGAATATTGGCACCGGCGAAGAGGTAACAATTAAAGAACTCGCCCTTCTTGTAAAAGAGGTTGTTGGGTTTAACGGCGACATACAATTCGATACAGGCAAACCCGACGGCACACCCCGCAAACTGATGGATAGTTCCCGTCTTCACAACCTGGGATGGAAGCATTCAACTTCATTGAAAGAGGGATTGAAAAAGACCTATCCATTCTTTCTTGCCGCCAATAAATAGTTAACCGGCGCTTATAGTCGCACCCATGCGGCCGGGATCAGGTCGTTCGTGTTGATAGTGGTATCTACAAACCATTTTTTGGGAGCAATAACAATCTTGTTGGGGTTTGAGTTCAACCAGGCGGGCCACCAGCTAAAGCTGCTATTGGCTATGATATTGTGCCTGCATTTCGTCATGAGGTAAAAATCTTCAATGGCAGAATTATCGAAGGATGAAATGAACTCAACATTTTTATCAATTGCCAGGTTTTGTTTTACCCATGCTATATCATCCGAAAAAAAGTAAATACAGGCAGAGGGGTCTTTTTCTTTAATTAATCCAATCGCTTTTTCGTAGTAGAATGCGCTCAGTACGCCATGATAAGAAGTAGCTGCCTTGTTCGTGAAATCTCCCCGACGAACGTGTACGGCAATAGAGGACCGTTGTTCCAGTTCCTTTCCTTTTTCCAGCACCTTGCTTACCAATTCGGGTTTGATCTTAAAATCCTGCCGGATCAATGTTTCGATATCCTGGAAATAAATTGGACTCTGCCAGAATCCATCCAGGAAAACGGGATCATTGAGTGAAGAAAAGTTTTTATCGAAATGAAAATGAGGTTCCTTGTAAACGTTCCTGCCAAACCGGGAAAAAAAACCAGGGTTGTGCCTGTATAAAGAGGGGAAAGACAAAAACTCCTTCACGTCTTTGTTTGACGCCAGCTCAAAATTTGTTTGCAGACCCTGCAGGGCTATGCTGCGCTGTTTGTCTTTTTGAAGGGAAGTGATGGTTTCTAATTTGAATGGCTTGTTCAGCCGGTGGGCCAGTGCTTTTCCCGCGGCATATTGAAATAATTGGTTGCCTAAGCCGCCCTGGAGGCGAACGATGATCATTGCGATTTCTTTTTAAATAAAAAACAACCGCACGTGTACCGTTGGGTTTTAACCATCCCCGGCTAAACATCAACAATCAGGCCGCCCTCACCAGGATCAGGGAAAACTCTACAGTTGTTTGGAGTAAAAAATATTCGTGACAGGTCGAACTTAATTTGACGCAATTTACAGGTAAAATGCGAACGTGGCCATTGCAACAATTCTTTACCTGGTTGTCGAATTGGCCAACAATTGTGCGACCACCTTCCCTGTATCATGCATTTCAATTATCTGCTTCTTTCCTTTTTCGGCAATACCTGCATACAGCTCGCGGTTTTTGCATATCGAAGATAGCAGCTCGGGAATTTCGCTCGAGTCGTTATACTGCAAATAATGTTCGCCAGTATTCGCCAGTATATTTTCAAAACTGTACCAGGTGCCGACGCAAAGAAGCCCTGACGACATCGCGGCGAGCACTTTGGCTTTGGTTCCCGTTCCCATAATGATGGGTAAGATCTGTACGTGCATGGCGGCCATAAAATCATCATGGTTATCTACCCATTGCTGGTGAATGACAGTATAACCAGCATTCTGCAGTGTATCGATTGCCTT
>DASSFT010000727.1:0-4615 GCA_035694045.1 Chitinophagaceae bacterium | reverse complement strand
ATCCTTCATTACACGAAAAATCGCTATTGGTCCGAACAGGGTAATGTAAGAGTAAAAGATCACGTTGACATAATAGTGCCCGAAGCTAAAGATGTTAAACACAGAAAGCAGTTTCACGAAAACGTTTCCTTTAAGATCATTCCAGTAAGAGTCTTGAGAACCGAAAAAGTTTCCAAACCCATCATCATAAGGGCTGGTCAGGATATTGGTAAAATATTCGTGTGGGTTGCTCCCCAATAAGTGATATTCAAAAACGCCCATTTGATTATAGCTCCACGTGTCGACCATTTGAGCCATATTCCCGTAATACCGTCCCATCCATCCATAAAAAATGCCGGCCAGTATCTTGAGAAGGAAAAGAATAGTCAGCTGCGAGCGGCTCAGCCCGGAATCCGTAAAAAACCGGGTCTTGGTGACCAGCCATGCAAACACAATAAGGTAACCGATAAAAAAAAGATATGCCAAGAAAGAGTTGTTTAGCGTTGCAAAATAGGTATTTCAGGTCAGTTCCCCCGTCTCACCACTCACCTTTCACGTAGTGGAATGTAAGTGGAAATGTGAACAATCAACTGTAGAATGAATGCCGTAGTTTTGCACTTCTCACTAATCGTTATAGATTTTCATGGAAGTAACTGTAAAAACTGCCCAGCAATTACGCTTGACAGAAGAAGAATTTGAACTGATCAAAAAGAAGCTGGGCCGTACTCCCAACTTTAATGAACTCTGTGCATTTTCCGGTATGTGGAGCGAGCATTGCAGCTACAAGAATTCGATAAAATGGCTGAAGACCCTTCCCCGGGAAGGTGGGAGAATGCTTGTAAAAGCCGGTGAAGAAAATGCGGGCCTGATGGACATCGGCGATGGATTGGGTGTTGTATTTAAAATAGAATCACACAATCATCCTTCAGCTATTGAACCTTTCCAGGGAGCGGCAACTGGTGTGGGAGGAATTCACAGGGATATCTTTACCATGGGGGCAAGACCTATCGCTTCGCTGAATTCATTACGATTCGGGAACCTGGGTGAAGATAAAACGCAGCATTTGCTTTCAGGCGTGGTCCATGGAATCGGGCATTATGGAAATTGCTTCGGTGTGCCTACAGTTGGCGGTGAAATATATTTTGACGAATGCTATCATACCAATCCCCTCGTAAATGCCATGAGTGTGGGGATCGTAAAGGCAGGTGAAACAGTATCAGCCACGGCAGAAGGAGTGGGTAACCCGGTAATGTTTGTAGGCAGTGCCACCGGTAAGGATGGGATTGGTGGTGCTTCTTTTGCTTCTGCAGATATCACGGATGACAGTGCGCAGGACCTTCCTGCCGTACAGGTAGGTGATCCCTTCCAGGAAAAAAAATTACTCGAAGCCTGTCTTGAGGTGATACAAACTGGAGCCGTAGTCGGCATGCAGGATATGGGCGCCGCGGGGATTATTTGTTCAACTTCGGAAATGAGTGCTAAAGGCGAATCCGGAATGCGGATCGACCTGGATAAAGTTCCCACGCGTCAAAAGAACATGAAGGCCTGGGAATTGTTGCTGAGTGAAAGCCAGGAAAGAATGCTGCTGGTCGCCAAAAAAGGAAGAGAACAGGACGTAAAAAAAGTCTTTGATAAATGGGACCTGCCCTGCTCGGTAATTGGTGAAGTAACCGGCGATGGGCTGCTTAATTTTTATATGGACGGGGAATTGGAAGCTTCGCTGCCAGCACAGGAACTGGTATTAGGCGGAGGAGCGCCCCAGTACGAACGGGAATACCGCGAACCCTCGTACTTCGCTGAAATAGGTAAGTTTGATCCTGCATCCATCGAAGTACCCGGTAATTTCAAAATTATTGCTGAGCAGATCATCCAATTGCCTTCGATCGCTTCCAAGCGATGGATATATACGCAATATGACAGCATGGTGGGGACTGTCAACTCATCAACCAATCTTCCCTCGGATGCCGCTATTCTCGCCGTTAAAGGAACAAAGAAAGGCATAGCGGTCACTACCGATTGCAACAGCCGCTACGTATTTGCAGATCCGTATAAAGGTGCTATGATAGCGGTGAGTGAAGCTGCAAGAAATATAGTTTGCAGCGGGGGCCAGCCCCTGGGCGTGACCAATTGCCTGAATTTCGGTAATCCTTACGATCCGGGTGTATACTATCAATTTGTACATGCAATAAAAGGAATGGGAGACGCCTGTCGCAAATTTGATACACCTGTTACAGGCGGAAATGTGAGCTTCTATAATCAAAACCCTGATGGGCCTGTTTATCCTACCCCGACGATAGGCATGGTGGGATTGTTAGAAGATATTAATGCGCGAATGACACTGGATTTTAAAAATGAAGGGGACGTCATTTATGTGCTGGGTAAAATGACAAGTGATATCAATGGCTCTGAATATCTCCACCGCATCCATGAAGTAGGTTTTTCACCGGCACCTTATTTTAACCTCGATGAGGAATATACATTGCAGCGAAAACTGGCTGAGCTCATCAATAAAAAACTGGTGAGATCGGCACATGATGTAAGTGAGGGCGGTTTGTTTGTGACCTTGTGTGAAAGCGCCTTCAACTGTGAACTGGGATTTTCCGTGATCACCAACAGCAGTATCCGCAAGGATGCCTGGCTCTTTGGTGAAGGCCAGAGCCGCGTTGCTGTCAGCGTACCATTGGCAAAAACACAACAGTTTGAAGACATGCTGCAGGATATATCTTTCGAAAAGATAGGAGTAGTCACCACGGGTGAGATAGTGATTGACGGGGATTTCTGGGGCACGATCGACTGGTGGCAGGAAAAATATGATACAGCCATTGAAAATTACCTGTCCAGGGAACAAGCCGGCTCGGCTTTAAGTGCATTGTAAGGCTAAGGTTAGGTATTCTAGTTTGACCTTGACCACAGCCTTAATCTTTAGTTTATGGATAATAAAGCAGTGATCATTGTAACCGGTGCAGCCGGTTTTATAGGCAGTTGCATGGTTGGTTATCTCAACCGCAAAGGATATGAGGACCTTATTCTCGTGGACGAATTTGACGATGAAGACAAGGAGTTGAACCTTCATGGGAAAAAATACAGGGTAAGGGTGGAACGGGATAACTTGTTTGAGTGGCTCGAAAATGAAAACCCGCCGGTAGCATTCGTTTTTCATTTAGGTGCAAGAACAGATACCACAGAGTTTGATTATTCCATTCACGAACGGCTCAATGTCGAGTATTCCAAAAAGATCTGGGAATATTGTTCAGAAAAAAACATACCGCTGGTGTACGCTTCTTCTGCTGCCACCTATGGAAGCGGCGAGTTGGGATATACTGACTCGCATGAAATTGTGGACAAACTGCAGCCACTGAATCCCTATGGAGTTTCTAAGAATGAGTTTGATAAATGGGCACTGTTTGAAAGTGAAAAGTCAAACGTGAAAAGTGAAAAGGCGGCGCCGCCGTTTTGGGCGGGATTGAAGTTTTTTAATGTGTATGGCCCCAATGAATATCACAAAGCGAGGATGGCAAGTGTCATATTTCATTCATTCAACCAGGTCCGGGAAAAAGGAAAAGTAAGATTATTCCGTTCGCATCGCCCGGATTTCAAAGATGGTGAACAACTTCGCGACTTTATTTATGTGAATGATGTGGTGGCTGTTTGTTACTGGTTTATGGAACAGGTAGGGAACGGAACAGCAAAAAGCAAAATTGAACCAGGTTTATATAATTTGGGAACGGGTAAAGCAAGAAGTTTTAATGATCTGGTAAAGGCCATCTTTGTTGCTTTGGATAAAAAGGAAAATATCGAGTATATTGATACGCCGCTGGATATCCGCGACAAATACCAGTATTTTACGGAGGCCGACATGAACAAGCTCCGGAATGCAGGTTATCCCGGTAACTTCCATACGCTGGAAGACGGAGTGGGTGATTATGTAAAAAATTTCCTGGAATCCAATTCCTATTATTAATAGTGGCGTTTCAGTCTGATAGTAAATTTCTCGCCACGGCGCAAAGGCGCAACGTGTATGGTTTCATGAAAAGGTCGTTGCGTCGTTGCGTGAAACAAAAATGGGACGCTACTAAAGGGTAAAAACGATTCCGCACTTCACATCAGATAAACGAAAGCTTGTTGACAGGCTCCCCGAGCCACAAAGTTTATACTCCGGACCACAAAGAATAGATAAATCTCTGTGGCTCTCTGTGTCTGCTCAGTGGTTCCCTGCCTGCCGGTAGACAAGTCTGTGGGCCGTATTTCAAAATAAGGCGCTGACGCATTATTAATTTAAACACCAAAATCATGGGTAAAAAGATTGCCATTATTGGCGGGGGCAACCTCGGAACAGCCATTGCAGAAGGTTTATTGATCAGCAAATTCAGCAACGCAGGGGATATTATTGTCACCAAAAGAAATGTTTCGACATTACAGTCCCTAAAGAATGCCGGCATCCAGGTGAGCAGCGATAATGCTGCAGCCGTTAAAAAAAGTGAAGTAATCATACTGGCAGTAAAGCCTTTCCAGGTAACCGATGTGTTGAATGGGATAAAAAAAGAATTGAATGAAAAGAAAATCCTGATCTCCGTGGTAACAGGTGTTGCGCTATCCGAAATGGAAAGTATAGCGGGGAAAAAAGCAACCTTCTTCC
>DASSFT010000726.1:0-2904 GCA_035694045.1 Chitinophagaceae bacterium | reverse complement strand
GGCGAATACAATCAGGATTTGCCAGTCACTGGGCCAGCCACAAACCAAATTCAAATCGGTTCATATTGCTGGCACCAATGGCAAAGGATCGGTGAGCCATATGTTGGCAGCAATCTTTCACGCCGCAGGATACAAAACCGGCTTGTATACATCTCCGCACCTCAAAGATTTCAGGGAAAGAATAAAAGTGAGCAGTAATGGAGAGGGACTGCAGGAGATCAGCCGGCAGTTTATAGTTGATTTTACCGAAAAAATAAAACCCCTGATCGAGGAGATAGAACCGAGTTTTTTCGAAATTACCGTTGGCATGGCCTTCGATTATTTCAAGGAGTGCGGTGTAGAGATCGCGATCATTGAAACCGGGCTCGGCGGAAGATTAGACAGCACCAATGTGGTAGTTCCGGAATTAGCGATCATTACCAATATCGGGATGGACCATATGAATATTCTTGGTGACAGCCTTGAAAAAATAGCCGGCGAAAAAGCGGGTATAATAAAAGAGAAAGTCCCCGTTGTCATCGGTGAAGTGCTGCCTCAGACAATATCCGTCTTTGAAGCAAAGGCCAAAGAAAAAAACGCCCCCTTGTATATTGCGTCAAAAAAAAGACAGGCAGTTGACTGGAAATGGCTTAACCATGAACTAATAGTTGAGGTGGCGGAAGAACATGTAACCGATCACAAGATCTTTCATCTCGACCTGCCGGGTATCTACCAACTCAAAAACCTGCTGACTGTACTGGAATCTTGTTACCGGTTAAAATCCAGGGGCTGGAATTTACCGGATGAAGTTATTCATAAGGCGTTGCGCCATGTAAAAAAAATCACGGGTCTGCATGGGAGATGGGATATCATTCATCAGCATCCCACCGTTGTTTTGGATGTAGCCCATAATGAGGATGGCATACATCAATTGCTGGAACAAATTGAAGTAACCGATCATCACCGTCTGCATTTGATAACGGGCTTTGTCAAAGACAAAGAGGTAGACCGGATATTATCTATGCTTCCTAAAACCGCGGAATACTATTTTACACAGGCGAATATTCCCCGTGCCCTGGAGACTGCGACCTTATTGCAAAAAGCAAAAGGGTATGGCTTAAAAGGAAGAAAATATCCTGACGTTAATTCTGCCCTGAAAAACGCCATTGCTACGGCCGGTAAAGACGATCTTATCGTTGTCTGTGGCAGCGTATTCCTGGTCGGTGAGGTTCAAATGAATTGATCGCTGCTTAGTGAGCCATCTTACAGGCCCTTTAATTCACCTAGCTCAATCATCGCGTAAAGGAAGCAGGTAACATGCATGGATTGCAGGATCCTGTTCTCCCTTATCAATTGCTTTACCTCTTCGATCGTCAGCAGGTCAATTTCGATTTCCTCATTGTGGTCAAGCGATTGTTCTGCTGTTTTCCTTCCACCTGTGGCCAGGAACATATGCATCAGGTTATTATTGGTCGAGGGATTGGCTGAGGTTATACCCAACGATTTATAAGAGGAAAATGAATATCCTGTTTCTTCCAGCAATTCCCGTTTAACAGCTGTTTCGAAATCGGGATCCGTAGCATCAACGCAACCACCCGGGAATTCGATACAAACCTCCCCTATCGCGTGGCGGTATTGTCGAACCATGATGATCTTTCCGTCTTCCGTTACAGGAACGGCGGTGACCCATTCGGGGAATTCGTATACATAATAGGGATCTACAATTTTTCCCTGCGGAGTTTCACAAACGTCTTTTCTTACTTTGAACCAAAGGTCTTTAAAAAGATATTCTGAAGACAGTATTTTCCATTTCATTTGAAAAATTCAACGCCCAATTTCAATATTCAACCGGGCATTGTTTGTTGAATATCGAATAATAAATATTCTTACCAGCCTTTTCGCTCCCGGAGCCTTGTTATGTGCGCTACATGATGTTTTCCATGCCAGGCATATAATCCAAGCAGGTACCAAAGCCGCAGCGTCTTTTTATGTTCAGGATGAAATACAGTGCGGTTATTCCATTCATCGTCTTTTACATATTTTAATGCTTCATACCAACGCACATGCAGCGCATGCAGTAAAGTGATAGAGATGTTGATGGGCAGCTTCTTCACGTCATTCAGTTCGGCCCAGCCTTTTTCATCGTAGGGCTTGATCGTGGGGTTGTCTTCTGTCAACGCCAGTTTGAACCGGCAATAAGCATTGATATGGCTATCGGCGATATGATGCACCAGCTGATGAACCGTCCATCCGTCCTCGCGATACGGAGTTTGTAACTGCGCCTCATCCAGGTTAAGTATGGCGTTCTCTACCTGTAATGGCAGGAATTTAATATCCGCCAGCCATTCCACTTTCCTATCGATGGAAAAAGGTTGCGGCTCATATTTGCCGATTGGATAACGGGGATCAACCGCGGTAACAGACATATGATTTCAATTGATTTATTTAACAATGTTGAGCAGCTCAACTTCAAAAACCAGTGTGGCGCCGCCGGGGATATCGGAACCTGCTCCCCTGTCGCCATAGGCGAGTTCTGAGGGTATCCACAATCTCCAATGGCTACCTTCCTTCATCAGGGGCAATACTTCCTGCCAACCTTTGATCAACGATCGGAGCGGCGCAGTAAATGGCTGGTTACGCCTGAAAGAACTGTCGAACTCCTTTCCATCCAGTAACGCTCCCTTGTAGTGAGCTTTTACAGTGTCGCTGATCGAAGGTTGATTGCCGGTTCCCTCTTTCAGCACCAGGTATTGAACACCTGAAGGCAGTGTTATCACCCCTTCCTTGGTTTTATTGGCATTTAAAAAAACTTCTCCGGCGAATTTTTGCGCATTGATCTTGCCGTCCATGAACTCTTTTATTTTATTTTGAATACTCATCGTGATGTGAACTTGACTAAGGACTATCGACTAACGACTATCGACT
>DASSFT010000725.1:0-3497 GCA_035694045.1 Chitinophagaceae bacterium | reverse complement strand
CGAAGTGCATTTGCTGAGCAGGGCAACAGATAAGATGATAGCTGATATGGCATAGCTCCGTGTTTTCATCAGTATTCACCTCCCACTTTTCGTTTATCCAGTTCTTTATTGGTTGAAGAAGGAAGTTTAGCCGGGGCCTTTTCAAAAATAATATTTTCATCCAGTGAATGTATGAAAGCGATCAACCTGCTTTTTTCTTCCTTGTTCAATTTCAGCGAATCGGTTGACAGGGTTTGATTGCCAACAGTCAATTTCTTGCCGGCCCCACCTCCCGCATCATACAGATCGATCACTTGGTCCAGCGTGAAGAACACCCCGTTGTGCATGTAGGGTTTGGTAAAACCTGCATTCCTGATCGTACCCGTCCGGAATGCATTCATTGTTTCAGAAGCGGGGTTTACATTGTATCGTCCTTTATCTTCGCTCAACTTGTGATAACCCGAATCCTCAGGTACACCTATCACTTCAAACTCAGAACCGATATAGGGCGGTTTGACTCCATTAAAGAGCGGAAGAAAATGACAGGTGCCGCATTGCGCCTTGCTCATGAATAAATTAAAACCTTGTTTTGCCTCCACGGAAATAGTTTGTTTTTCATTGATCGCATCATCAAATGGCGCTGAATAATTGCTGAAACCTGCATAGTAAAAAGTAATTGCCGATACAATGTGGCTCAATGTTACTTCTTTTTCTTCGGGTGTATACTTCAGGAATTTTTTGAAAGCATCTTTATATTCTTTACAGCTCATTACTTTCTTTACCAGGTCCTGCGCATTCCCATTCATCTCCGCTGCATTGTGCATCACATCCTTTGCCTGGTCCTGCAGCGAAATATGTTTTCCATCCAGCATGATCAGGTGGTTGTAGGTGACATTGACCAGCGAAGGAGTATTGCGTGGCAAATGCTGCTGGCGGTCAAACTGGAAAGCCGTGGCCTGCGTGGTATCCGTAAAATATTCGGTCGGTTTATGACAGGAAGCACAACTCCGGGCATTGTTAGCAGAAAGGATCGGGTCATAAAACAGGAGGCGGCCGGTCTGCTTTATCTGGTCCAGTACTTTTTCGTCATCGATCAGTGAATAAATGCCTTTCGAGTTTTGGGGGCTGTACAACGATTTATCAAAAATGGAATTGCAATCATTATTTAATGTAAAGTCATTATAGTTTTTGGTGACTACGGAATAGGAGCGGATGAATTGTTGGTTCATCCGGAACAGCGGATTGATATAATCTTTTATAAAACTGTATTGATCGAATGAAGAAAAATGAACCGGTTGTTGTTCGGTAAACGAAATCGCCTTATCGTAAAGGGCCAGGTATTCTGCTGACTGCTGAGTGGCACCGAAAGTTTCGTTGAAAGTTTTGTAGATCTCCTTTACATCTTTCATCATTGCCCGTAATTCCGGGACGATCTTAACGGTATCAGGGCATTCAAATCACGTTGTGTAGATAGCCGCCAGGTTAAGCAGGTAAAGCCTGTTAGCTAAAAAGAAATGATGATAAGAGTTGAGCTGGCTGGTTATAGAGTCCGCCCTGAATGTATCCAATGCCCGGATAGATGATTCGATCAGCGTTGCCAGCGAATCTTTGTCAATTGTTTTTTCGTCGAGGTATTGTTCAGCCAATGAAAGACCGGCTCCTTCCCTCCTGTAAGGCGGTTCAAATTTTTCAAATACCTCGTTTTCCCATTCTACCGGCAGAGGCCCGTTGATCTTGCGGTAAACATTGGGTTCCAGGTAGCGAAACCAGAAATCAAGGGCTTTCATTTTCAGGCGACAACTTTCAATCTGCTGGCGGAGCATCTGTCTATCCTTCTCCTTCCCGGGATCTGCATTTTTTATTGTACCTGATAAAAGACTGAGTTGCTTATTGAACTCACCGATCGAGGAAGTATATAAATTATTATACGCTTTTCCCTGCTTTAAGCTGAACGAAAAGCAAAATACAATTAATGAGATGGCGATTATGGTGGAGAAAATTTTCATTGGGTTACAAAAGCCTTCTGACAGAGGACAGGTCATTTTCGCAAAGGAGCACCCCTGGCTGCTTTCCCGCTTCAAAACTACCTAATAACTTATCCATTTGCAAGGCTCTGGCGCCGTTGAGTGTGGCCCAGCGCAACACCTGATCGATGGCGATCCCTGGAAAATACCGCCGGATCGTCCTTATTTCTTCCAGGATGCTCAATTGGTGATTGGAGGCAAGACTGTCGGTACCAAGAACTATCTCGGATCCATGATCTATAAAAAGGTCAATAGCAGGTAATTGACCACCAATATACCGGTTGGCATTGGGACAAAAACACCAGCTTATTTCACGCCCGCTTGCCCTGGAAAACAAGAGATCTTCTTCGGTAGTATGGACATTATGAACCAGGATCAGCGGCTGATTTTTTAGAAACTTTAGCAAACAAGACTGTAAACTGCTTTTGCCCGAGGGCAGGAAAAAGGAGGTGTCGATGTTCATCTTCTTGTAAAAATCCACGAAATCGCCTTTCTTATCAATGAACCATTCATTCTCAGCGATGGTTTCCTGGTTGTGCATAGTCATCAGCCGGTTGCCCGGAAAATGAATGATCAATTCCCATAACTCGTCGGCCACTGAATAGGGCGCATGGGGCACAATAGAACTGGATTGGGCGGGTAAATGTTGAGTATATTCATTATAGAAACTGAGGCTTCTTTCAAAACGGGCTGCTGCTATTTCAGGGTTGAATCCGCTGGCTTCGATAAAATTGTGATAACGGATATTGCCTTTTGTCTTTTGCGGGAGGGTCAGGGTATTATTACAAATATCTCCCACAGCCACTATGCCATTGTCGATCATCTCATCTTCGGCTTTTTGAATGGCAGCCAGGATCTGTTCTTCGGGCAGGTGGCGCTGGGTGACTACTTTCAAAACAAAATCGGCAAGACCCATGCCTTCCCCGATCATACCTTTCATATGAGACAGTTCAAGATGGCAATGGCAATTGATGAAGCCAGGAGACAGGATACCACTGAACGCCTGAACGTCATCACCGGCATCACGGATATCTGCAATAGTTTCAAACCTGCCATCTTCAGTTGTTATGAGGACCTGCTGATCATTCAATAAATTATAACCGTCAAACAGTTGATCCGCAGAGAATTTTTTGAAGCTCATATGTGTAAAGTTAGCCAAGGCTAAGAGTTTAAAGGAGAAAAGGAGGAAAGGGAGACACTGTTAAGGTGGTAAGTTTAAGATAAAACGACTAAGTCACCAGGATACGAAGTGACACAAAGTAACCTTCGGCAACCTTTGCCTCGTTGCGTCGTTGTCCCGCCATTTGGGCGGGATGGCGAGAGATTTATCCTAAATTTGCCGCCCATATGTTAGATAAACTGGAAGCCATAAAAGCGAGATTTGATCAGTTGGGCGTCGCTCTCACTAATCCCGAGGTCGTAGGCAATAATAAGAAGTTTGCCGAGACGAGCAAGGAATACAGGAGCCTCGAGAAAATTGTAAATGCTTATACT
>DASSFT010000724.1:0-3146 GCA_035694045.1 Chitinophagaceae bacterium | reverse complement strand
ACCGGGCATTGGTGCTCGATTCACGGGGATAATAACCCCGCTGTTGTGTCATCAAGAGATTATTTTCATAGATCTTGGAAATAACCAGTTTTACCCGTGGCACGTTGGTGATCTGCACCTCGATATTTTTTCCGCCTCTTTTCGACAGGTAGACAGCTTTGCTGTTGGTGAAATTAATATTGGCTTCGAGTTCGCCGAAAGCCACGCTCCCATAATAGTCTTCCATCAACACACCCCCGATCTTGCCGTGCAGTCCCTTGGCAATGGTCAATGAATAACTTTTTTCCAGGTCAAACTTATCGCTGCGAAGAATAAAGCCATCGTCAGCGGGCTCAATTGTGAAGCTTAATGCAGGTACAAATTTGATCAATGCCTTTACGTTATCCCCTGCGAGTTGCTGGCTGGTAGTAATATGAACAGTTCCTTCAGTGCCATCATGCTCGGCCTGCAGCCCCTGGATCGTCAGCACATAAGGTGAAGGAATCGACAAAGAAGACGTGATCGCTTCCTCCGTGGGATTGTTCCCATTCTCCGGTTTCAGGCCTTTATCGATACTTACTTTCGTCTCATAGTCTTTATTCTGCATCTTCAGGTTGATGATACGGACGGATATCTTATTGTCTGCAGACATCGTAATGAGATTATAGTCGGCTTTTTGTCCATCCACTTCAATGCTTAATTTCTCTTTCAGGTCTGCCGGGTTGATGCGGTAGTTGAACTGGAGGTCCAATTGTGGTATGGCAGAAGAGCTGCTTTCAGCCACCGGCGTCCAAATCACCTGTGAATTATTCAAAGTCAGTTCAGGCGTATGAAAGCTGATTCCCTCTGCCCCGCTTACTTTATTGTATTTACTGAATCGTAGCAATGCATTTTTAATTTCTGCCCTATAGGAAGTAGCAGGGAGCAGCGGCTGAGAAGGTGAGAATACCAGCTGGTCCGGGCTTTCCCAGCGGAATTTGCCAGGTATGCGGGGTTCAAAAGAAATATAATCGGTGGAGTCCCAGGCATTCAACAGGGAATCCCCAACCAGGGATTGATTAAAACGGAAATACAGGTTACCCAATTGCGGCACTTCTCCTTTTGCATTGGTAAAATCGAGGGAAACGGCACTATGTTTATTACAGGCAAACAAAAAAAATGTCCCGATAATTACCGGGACAGATATGTTTTTGATACGCATATAGGTTGGTTAAGGTATTTGTTGATGAGAAGGTAAAGAAATTTGCTGAACCGGAATACCGGCATATAATTTTTCCCGCCTGCAGGTATGCACCAGGTCTCAATTGCTAAAATTTCAGCGATGTAAAACTGGCAAGGCAAACCGGCAAGAGTTTGTCGGGTCAAAAGAAATTATTTGGTCAAAAAAGCTAGGGGGGAATATCTTTCGTTGGCCTTGAGATATCTGATAAGTCCATAAAGACTAAAAAGAATTTGCAAGGAAAGATAATACGTATAAAACAGGCTTTGCAAATTTCGGTAGATAAATCTTTGTTAAGGGCAATATGATGATTTTTTGCCGGCAGATTTTATTTCATGTCTTTCCAGGTTTTATCATCTTCTTAATCTTTTTCTATATTAATTTCATTGTAAGATCAGCCAGGGCTAAGATTGAGCTTATACTTGCTGGTTTATCCCCTCACGTTTTCGATTAACAGGAACAACTGCGATGAAAATCCGCATTACCAAAAAAGGAATTCTCAAATTTTGCAGGCGATTGGGTATTACCATCCTTGTGTTGATCCTTTTATTCTTTATCCTGAACTGGATCTTTCCCTTACCCGGTAGAATCGAATACTCAACCATTATTACCGACAACAAGGGTGAGGTGATCAATGCCTACCTGACCAGCGATCAGAAATGGCGGATGAAGACTGAACTGGACGAAATTTCACCGCTATTACGCAAAACCATTGTCGCCAAAGAAGACAGGTATTTCTATTCTCACCCGGGGGTAAATCCTTTAGCTGTTACCAGGGCCCTGTTTAAAAACATGTTCCGGATGAAACGGACCTCGGGTGCAAGCACGATCACGATGCAGGTAGCCCGGGCACTGGAACCGAGAAAAAGAAATATGATAAGTAAGCTTATCGAAATGTTCCGGGCCTTCCAGTTGGAATTGAAATATAGCAAGGATGAAATATTGCAGATGTATCTCAACCTGGTCCCCTATGGCGGCAACATCGAAGGAGTAAAATCCGCCTCTCAATTATACTTTCGCAAGAATCCCGATCATTTATCGCTGGCTGAGATCACAGCACTTAGCATTATTCCTAACCGCCCTTCGTCGCTGGTCATGGGAAAGAATAATGACAGGATCGTGGAAGAGAGGAACCGCTGGCTAAAAAAATTCGCGAAGGAAAAACTGTTTACCGAAAAAGAAATCGAGGATGCGCTCGCCGAACCCCTGATCGCATCGAGGGGAACGGTACCGCATTATATTCCCCATCTTTCTTACAAACTGAAACGATCATCAGGAAGAGGCAATGCAGACCTGGTTAAAACCAATATCGATCTCAACACGCAACTAAAGACAGAAAAACTGGTGGAAGATTATACCCGGACTCAAAGATTACGTAATATTAAAAATGCCGCAGTGATGATCATCGACAATAGAACACACAAGGTGATCACCTATGTCGGCTCCTCGGGTTTCAAAGATTCAACCGATGGCGGCCAGGTAAATGGGGCCAACGCGGTCCGTCAACCAGGCAGCACATTGAAGCCATTATTATATGCCTTGTGCTTTGATGAAGGTCTGCTCACCCCGAAAACAGTCGTGACAGACGTATCCGTGAACTACCAGGGTTATGCCCCGGAAAATTATGATCAGAAATTTAATGGCTTTGTGAGTGTAGAATATTCGCTGGAACATTCCCTGAATATACCTGCGGTCAAAAGCCTGAAGCTACTGGGTCATGAAAAACTGGTAAGGAAGCTCATCCAATGCAATTTCAGGCAAATTGAAAAGGACCAGAAAAAACTTGGCCTGTCAATGATCCTGGGTGGCTGTGGCACCACGCTCGAAGAGCTTACCGGCCTGTTTTCCATTTTCGCAAACAATGGAAACTATATTTTCCCCTCTTACCTGCAAAATGATACGGGACAATTCGCAAAGAGTATCGTTAGTCCTGCGGCGTGTTTTATGA
>DASSFT010000723.1:0-2457 GCA_035694045.1 Chitinophagaceae bacterium | reverse complement strand
GTAGGTTGTCAAGGCTTCTGCGGGCCATATCCCTCAGCCTTTCTTGATAAGCGTATATTAAAGAACTCTTTGGAGAAACCTAATTCAGATCGACTGAAAACGGTATCTCCCTGGGTGGCAAACACTCCGTATCATTACATACCATAAACTCGATCTTGCCGGTTATTCTCGTTTTCGCATTTGCCTTTAACTTGATCACCTGGGTAAAATTGGCGGTACCATCAAAGTAAATGACATCTATCCCAAACACTTCTTCATGCTTGGTAATAATCTTTCCCGATTCCTTTGCAACGCCATCTGTGACTGCTAAAGGATTCTTATTAAAGCTAATTTTAGTGGGCACCGGCCCTCCTTCAGGCGTATTTTGGGAATACATATGCCAGGGTGAAGCCACAGTGGCGACCATTTTTAGTTCATAAGTTTTGTCGGCTATCTTTTTTGACGTGAATTGCCAACTGACGGGGTTTTGGGCAAAAAGATTAGCAGCCCCGCTGGCTGACACAAACAATAATAGTAGTATTACTTTTTTCATAATAGCAAAAAAAGTCCTCTATATAAAGACGCCTAAACCGGCAACTAGGACTATACCATGTGTACTATTTTTACATTTTCTTGACTTTTTTTAGCGTGTGGCGTGAACACTATCGATTGAAACACGGGCTTTGGATTTACCACCCGACTTATTTACCATAATAATCACGCTACCTTTTAATAGATTCCGATAGTGTACACCTACCGGCAATTCGGTGATGCTGGCAAGCCCCTGCTTTCTCGAAGGTTCATGCAGCCATACCTGGTGTACATTAAAGGCTTTGATGCGTCTCAGTGACACGATATAGGAATGATGGATCCGGCAGAACAGGTTTTTGGGCAAATGCTTTTCCACTTCACGAAGTGTATTCATAACAAGATAAATCCGCTCTGCGGTCACAATTTGTATGTAGCCGTTTTTTCCACGTATATAAATGATTGCGTCGAAAGCAATCTGTTCATAGCGTTTATCTAGTCTAACGTAAAAGAAATCCTGTTTCATTATTCCGTCTTCATTTCAATTTCAAATTCTTCGTCTTCCAGTTGATATACCGCTTTCCGTTTAACCCTGCTGAAGGATCCGCTTTTTTGGATCAACATCGGAACCCTCCTGCGCAGATCATTGCGGTATCGGTACCCTAACGGCAGCTTCTCGAGCTTGTAGGTGCCTTGAATTTCCAGCCATTCGCGGTCAAAGGCGACCAGTCTTTCAACATTAATGATGTAGGAACGGTGTGTTCGGACAAATCTGGCGGGAGGAAGATATCTCTGGATAACTCTGATGGAGTTAATATACCGTTGCGATCCGACTGTTGTAACAAGAACACAACAATCACCTTCCGTCTTGACATAGATGATATCGTCAAATCGAACTTGCGTGTAAATATCACCGGTTCGCACAAAAACAAAATCAATCTTCACTGTACTACAACCTCCGTTTTCTGAAATTTGGTTGAACTGGTGCCGATCATAATCTCATATACGCCTTTCTCAATGGCAAACCGCATGTCGCTGGTCCAGTGTTCTAACATGGCAGAAGAAATTGTGAACGAAACCGTTTTAAATTCTCCGGGAGCGAGTGTTACCCGCTGAAATCCTTTCAGCTCCTTCACCGGCCTTACTATGCTTTCCCCGGTCTTCTGGTGTACATATAATTGTACGATCTCGTCACCTTTCACGCTACCCGTATTGGTAACCTTGATTTCTGCTACGAAAGATTTGTTTTTTTTAGCTGAATTGAGAACAACACCCGTCTTTGTATCAGTATAACTCCGGGTGTCTTTCAGGAATACTGATGAATAATCAAATGTTGTATAACTGAGTCCGTAACCGAAGGGATAGAGTGGCGTGTTTTTCTCGGTCACGTATTCATAAAACTGCGAAGTTGGTCTTGCATTGTAATAGATTGGCAACTGCCCGACAGATCGTGGTACCGATATTGTCAGCTTTCCCGAAGGATTCACATCACCAAGCAAAATATTGGCAAATGCATTCCCGGCTTCTTCACCTGAGAACCAACCATCAATGATGGCGGGAGAATTTTTAGCAACCCAGTTGATCGAGAGAGGTCTCCCGTGCATCAGGTACACAATATACGGTTTGCCGGTAGCAGCAATGGCTTTCACAAGGTCCTCCTGCTGTGACTGTAGATCCAGGCTGATCATATCCCCCGGATGATTGTTCCATGCCTCCCGGGAGAACTGTTCGTTCTCCCCTACAGCGAGCACGATAAATTCGGCCTGGTTAGCAACGGCAACGGCTTCATCGATTAATTTTTGGTTCGCTTCTTTGGAAGGCAATTTGATCGCATCAATAAACTGGTAGTTATTCTGGGAAATGCTGTCGCCATTGGTTGTCAATTTGCATCCAGGAGCAAACAGCACGTCTCCCACCCTATTTCTTAATGCTTCAAGTATCGTTACATTC
>DASSFT010000722.1:0-2377 GCA_035694045.1 Chitinophagaceae bacterium | reverse complement strand
ACTTTAAACTGTCTGCCACCTTCTGTTGGGCGAACAGAACATTATAACAAATTGCTGTTATACCAAGTAGCAACAGTTTCTTTCCCATTTGGCGGCAGTGTTGGTGGTGAACGATCATGCAAAAGGTATGATTTTTTTACAAATACGGCAGGGCTCACCTGTGCTGCCTGAAAAGCCATTCCAGCATGTTGACATCGCTATAGGCATGCAGCCAGGAAAAATGCCCCACTTCTGGGTATTGCGTAAAACCCGGGCGTGCTCCCAGTTTCGTCAGCGCCTGGAACATCTCCAGTGAATATTTTGGATCAACTGCCGGATCATCGGCGCCATGAAATATCCAGATCGGCAAATTCACAATAGTATTGGCCCGGGAAGCGTCCCCGGCACCGCAAACAGGAACAGCCGCGGCAAACAAATTGGGATATCGTTGAATGGCATCATACGTGCCATAACCACCCATCGAAAGCCCGGTAATATAGATGCGATTGCTATCGATACGTTGCGTTTTTATCATTTGGCGAATAAGCCCGATCAGCAATTCCATCGGTTTACTGGGTGCGGGCTGAAGTTTCATATCGGACCTTGAAAAATTAGACCAGTTCATTCTTTCAGGGCATTGAGGTGCAATGACAAAAGCAGGATGAAGGATCATGTTTTGATCGGTAGCAAAATTCGAAACGCCCCATTTCAACTGCGCTTCATTGTCGTTGCCACGTTCGCCTGATCCATGAAGAAAGATCACCAGAGGGTACCGGCGGAATGTGTCGGCATCAGGAAACAGCTGTCGATAAAGCAATGTATCCCCTTTGTCATTGCCATATTTATTATAGCTAAAGCGGGAGGACGTCTGTGAGAATGCCTGTTGAGCGCCGAGACAAACCAGGATAAGTAAGAATAGAGGAATTGATTTGTGATAGTTCATGTGCCAGTGTGTTTTATTTAACTAATAGGAATTGTAATGATAAATGTAGTGCCTTCACCTTCCTTACTTTCTACTTTTATTTCTCCTCCGTGAGCCTTGATGATGTCATAACTAAGCGATAGTCCCAGTCCTGTTCCCTGGCCAGCTGGCTTAGTGGTAAAGAATGGCTGAAAGATCTTGTCTAAAAGACCTGGAGGGATACCCGGCCCATTGTCCGCTATGCTAATTAGAATTTTATTGCCTTCTTTCTTTGTGCTCACCCTCACAGTTGGCACATGCTTAGATTGAGGATCTCTAAACCCCCCCTTGGGGGGTAGGGGGGCTGCATAAAAAGCATTGTTGATCAGGTTGAGGATAACTCGGCCCATGTCCTGCGGCACAATATTTATTTTACCGATGCTGGTGTCAAAATCGGTCTCAAACTTCGCATTGAAAGATTTATCCCTTGCCCGCAATCCATGGTAAGCCAGTCGAAGGTATTCGTCGGCAAGGATGTTAATATCAGTCGCTTCTTTTTGTCCACTGCCTGTGCGTGAATGCTGCAACATACCTTTTACAATCGCATCGGCTCGTTTGCCGTGATGAATTATTTTTTCATTGTTGGAGGAAATATCATCGAGCAATGCATCCAGCTCCTGACGGTCCCGATTGCTATCGGGATCGGGATCGGGACCCGTTTTTTCCTTTTGATCCGAAAGCCACCGGGTTTTTACTTCATCAATCAACTCATTATTCACTTCCGAAAAATTATTGACGAAGTTTAGTGGGTTCTGAATTTCATGGGCGATGCCGGCAGTAAGTTCACCCAGCGAAGCCATTTTTTCTGATTGAATAAGCTGGGCCTGGGTGGACTTCAATTCCCCCAATGTTTTTTCGAGATCGTCTCTTTGTACAGCGAGAGTAGCATTGCTTTGGTTCAATTCTATATTGGCTTTATTCAACTCGTTTGTTCTTGAGGCCACCTGCGTTTCCAGTAACTCATTTTGTTTCTTTATTGCTTTCGTTCGCCATCTTATTATTACCCAGATCAGCGATAGCAGCGCAACAACCAGTAAAACGCGAAACCATACTGTTTCATAGAAGAAGGGCTTGACGGTAAAACTGAATCCTGCGCCGGTTTCATTCCACACCCCGTCATTGTTGGCAGCGATCACCCGGAAGGTATAGTTTCCGTGCGGAATATTTGTATAAAATGCCTTGCGATCTCCTACAGATGTTATCCAGTCCTTATCGTAGCCTTCCAGTTTGAATTTGATCTGCACTTTTTCCGGGGCCACCAGGCTTAGGGCACTGTATTCAAAAATGTACCGGTGATTGCCGGGTGCAAATGAAAGATTTGCGGATTGGTCTATTTCCTTATCATCTCTTATTATCCGATGGATAACTACAGGTGGTGGAATGGTATTGGTAAACAGCCGGCCGGGAGTTACTTCGACAAGACCCTTGGAAGTAGGA
>DASSFT010000721.1:0-7343 GCA_035694045.1 Chitinophagaceae bacterium | reverse complement strand
GGAACAGAAACAGAATGTATGGCCCTGCTGAAAAGCCTTGGCATGAATACCATAAGGCTGCGAGTGTGGGTGAATCCTTCTTCAGCCTGGAACAAAACAGCCGATGTAGTTGCAAAAGCAGTTCGCGCAAAAAATCTTGGGCTGCGGGTGATGATCGATTTCCATTACAGCGATACCTGGGCCGACCCCGGTCATCAAACCAAGCCTGCTGCCTGGGCCGCGCAGGATTTTGCTACCTTAAAGAATTCGGTAACCAATCATACGACTACCGTCCTCACCGAACTAAAGAACAATGGTGTTACACCAGAGTGGGTCCAGGTAGGCAACGAAACCAATGACGGCATGTTGTGGCCGGAAGGAAGAGCATCGACGAACATGGCCAATTTTGCTCAATTGGTAAATGCAGGTTATGATGCGGTGAAAAGCGTATTTCCTTCTGCAAAAGTCGTCGTTCATGTATCCAACGGGTATGACAATACCTTATTCCGCTGGATGTTCGATAATTTAAAGAATAATAACGCCAAATGGGACGTAATAGGGATGTCCTTATACCCTGATGCTTCCGGCTGGTCTACCATGAATGCAAATTGCCTTAACAACATGAACGATATGGTGACGCGGTACAATAAGGAAGTGATGGTAGTAGAAGTCGGGATGAGCTGGGACCAGGCGAGTGCCTGTAAATCTTTTCTTGCCGATATTATAACTAAGGTAAATTCGGTAACCGGACAAAAGGGCCTGGGCGTTCTGTATTGGGAACCGGAAGCCATGCCCGGCTGGAACGGGTACACGCTGGGCGCTTTTGACAATTCAGGCAAGCCGACTATCGCCCTGAATGCGTTTAATTAGTAAATTGACTGCTCTAATTGTTTGTCTTCATGAAAAGGAATAGCCGGACACTACTGGTCTTTTTTTTGGCGATGCTATGTAATCGTTTACATGGACAGGTTAGTCAGAAGAACCTGGTGTTTGTAGATAAACAGGGAGTTCTCCGCTACACCAAGGATAAGACTGAGGCTTCTTTCTTCGGCATAAATTATACAGTTCCGTTTGCATATGGCTACCGTTCGCACAAGGCCCTGGGAACAGATCTGAAAAAGGCCATCGAGCAAGACGTCTATCATTTTTCAAGACTTGGGCTCGATGCGTTCCGGGTGCATATGTGGGATGTAGAGATATCGGATTCGTTGGGTAACCTGCTGGTCAACGAACACCTGGATCTTTTTGACTACCTGTTGCAGCAACTTGAACAGCGAAAAATAAAAATCATTATTACCCCAATTGCCTTCTGGGGTAATGGGTATCCCGAAAGAGATGAGCGAACACCGGGTTTTGCAAGGGTATATGGAAAAGACCAGTCTGTCGTGAAAGAAGAAGCGATCAAAGCCCAGGAAAATTACCTGCAGCAGTTGCTGAAACATGTAAACCCGTACACGCATACAACTTATAAGGATGATCAAAGCATTATTGCGATCGAGATCAACAACGAACCTCATCATAGCGGACCCAAGGAAAAGACAACCGAGTATGTGAACCGCCTGGCAGCCGCTATAAGAGGCACAGGTTGGAGCAAGCCAGTTTTCTATAATATTAGTGAGTCACCTTTCTATTCCGATGCGATCGCGAAGGCCAATGTAGAGGGTCACAGTTTTCAATGGTATCCCAGCGGGTTGGTGGCGGGTCATGAACAGAAAGGCAATTTCCTGCCGAATGTCGACAGGTACACCATTCCATTCGATAGCGTACCAGCATATCGCAATAAAGCAAGAATGGTGTATGAGTTTGATGCAGCGGACATATTACAATCTTATATGTACCCGGCGATGGCGAGAACTTATCGTACCGCCGGTTTTCAGTGGTGCACGCAATTCGCCTATGATCCCATGGCTACGGCTTATGGCAATACCGAATACCAGACACATTATCTCAATCTCGCCTATACTCCTTCCAAGGCCATCAGCCTGCTAATTGCATCGAAGGTTTTTCATAAAGTGCCAAGGTTAAAAAGCTATGGTTCTTTTCCCGTAGATACCTTATTCGATGATTTCCGGGTTAGCTATAGAAATTCAATGAGTGAAATGAATAGTGATGAAGAGTTTTACTATTCAAATTCTACAGATACTAAACCCAAAGACGTTTCGAAACTGAAGCATATTGCGGGCGTTGGCAATTCGTCGGTTGTGCGATATGAGGGGACAGGAGCGTATTTCCTGGATAAGATGACTGATGGGATCTGGAGACTGGAAGTTATGCCGGACATCATCCAAATCAGGGATCCATTTGATAGAGCTTCGCCCAAAAAGGAAGTGACGAGAATAGAATGGAGAGAGCAAAAGATAACAATACTTCTTCCCGATCCTGCCATAGGATCAAAGTCATTTTATGTATCACCCGGTGTTGTATTCCTGGGGAAAGATGAGAGTTTTACTACAGTAAAGGTGCTACTCTCAAATGAATTTGAGGCGCCGACACCATATGCAAAGGATCTGTTTCTTTCCCAGGCACCCATTGCAGAAGTTTCCTCGGGCAAATCATTTATAATTTCTGCCAGGATTGCGGGGACAGACACTGCGGATAAAATTTCGGTTGAAATAAGAACAGCCCCAAGATGGAGAAACATTCCCATGCAAAAGAAAAATGCTGGTGAATATTTTGCCGAAGTGCCAGCCGATGCTGTAACACCCGGCGTATTAAACTATCGCATCATCATGCAAAAAGCAAATAATGATTATTACGTTTTCCCCGGCAATCAAAAAGGCAACCCCTATGCATGGGACAACTATAGCAACGATACCTGGCAAACGATAGTGGCAAATGAAAAAAGCAGCCTGGAAATATTTAATACAAATACGGACCGGGCTAACCTCATTCAATACAATCCTGACTGGCGAAATAATACATTTCGTTTTGTTCCTTCGGATAGATCAAGCCAGTTGGCTGTAAAGATCACTGCAAAGAACCTGACCGATAAACAAATGATGGGCTTCCAGTTCTATTTCGGCGATAAACTGAAAGGAAGGCAATCGGAACTGTCATCGTTTACTAAACTGGTAGTGAGAGTCAGGGCGGAAAACCCCGTCAAAGCCAAATTATCTTTGATAACAAATGATGCGCTTTGCTTTTCAGGAAGCATCAGTGCAGGAGGGGAATGGAGCGAGATCAGAATACCGTTGACAAGTATGCAGGCGGATTCATTTTTATTATTACCGCGACCTTACCCTGGATTTTTGCCCCTCTGGTTTAAATCAAATGCAGCAGGCCAACTCAATATAGCGGAGACCGAAAAGATGCAGATCATCTGCTATGGTGAAGGAAAACCAGCGGATATTGAAATCGCGGCTGTGTGGTTGGAGAAATAACTCACGCAACGCCGCGACGACGCAACGCTCTCGAGTAATAATCTATAATTCTAAAACCAATCATATATGCGGGTAAATCGTTTTATTTTTTGTGTGCTTGTCATTTGCTTTGCTAAAGTTACCGTTGGACAATCCCAGCGCCAGCATTTCAATTTTGATGACAACTGGAAATTCCATTTTGGTCACGCCGCAAATCCAGAAAAAGATTTTAATTATAGCCTTGCGACCATTTTTTCCAAATCAGGAGGCGCCTGGGGAACAGCAATCGAACCTCGCTTCAAAGACAGTGCGTGGAGAACACTAAACCTGCCTCATGATTGGGCTGTCGAACTGCCCTTTGTAAATGTTGACAATCGAGATGTCGAATCTCACGGGTATAAACCAGTAGGCGGGCTTTTTCCCGAGACAAGTATTGGCTGGTATCGCAAGCATTTTATGATTGCAAGAGCAGACTCAGGTAGCCGGTTCCAGCTGCAGTTTGATGGCATATTCCGAAATGCCAATATCTGGATCAATGGATTTTTCCTCGGCAATAATATGAGCGGGTATATCGGCAATGCATATGATATTACGGACTTTGTCAATTTCGAACGGGATAATGTGATCGTAGTAAGAGTGGATGCCACGCAATACGAGGGTTGGTTTTACGAGGGCGCCGGTATCTATCGTCATGTCTGGCTGAATCAATATAACAATCTTCATTTTGCTCACGACGGTGTGTTTGCATGGTCGGATGTGCAGGGTAATAAGGCTACTGTCAACGTGGCTACCGAAATAGAAAACCAGGCCCTTTCTGCAGCGAATTGTACTGTATTTTCTGCGTTGACCGATAGAAACGGAAATATAATTGCACGCTCTAAAGAACAACCCGTTTCAATAGGTTTAAACGGGATGGCCACGATCAGGCAAAGTTTGCCTGTAAGCAATCCAAAACTCTGGTCCCTCGATGATCCTTATTTGTACAGGGTTATTGTTGAATTAAGATCAAATGGCAAAACCATTGATAAGAAGATCACTCGTTTCGGCATCCGTACCGTTGAAATAAAAATCAATGGCGTTTTTTTAAATGGGAAATACATCAAGCTACACGGCACAAACAATCACCAGGACCATGCAGGTCTCGGCAGTGCATTGCCCGACTATATTCAATATTACCGCATCCAGCTTTTAAAGAATATGGGAGTGAATTCTTATCGAACCAGCCATAATGCCCCGACCGCTGAATTACTGGATGCCTGCGACAGCCTCGGCATGCTTGTCCTTGATGAACAACGTTTGCTGAACAGCTCAGCGGAATATATGAGCCAATTTGAACGGTTGGTAAAACGGGACCGAAGCAGGCCCTGTGTTTTTATGTGGTCGATCGGTAATGAAGAAGGATGGATACATACGCAAACCACAGGGAAAAGAATTGCACAAACATTTATTGCAAAACAAAAAGAGCTCGATCCTACAAGAACATGTACGTATGCTGCGGATGTAGGTAATGTTTACCGGGGAGTCAATGAAGTAATACCGGTTCGTTCCTTTAATTATCGCGAAAAATTTGTTGCCGATTATCATCGCGATCATCCTGACCAGCCGATCATGGGAACAGAAATGGGAAGCACCGTTACGACAAGAGGTATTTATGAAAAAGATACGATCAGGGGTTATGTGCCCGACCAGGATATTACTTTTCCATGGTGGTCAAGTACTGCCGAAATGTGGTGGACATTGGCCGCGCCCAACGATTTCTGGTTAGGCGGCTTTGTTTGGACCGGCTTCGACTATCGTGGCGAGCCTACTCCTTATTCATGGCCAAATATCAATTCACATTTCGGCATCATGGATATGTGCGGTTTCCCGAAGAACATCTATTATTATTACCAGTCCTGGTGGACCGACAAGGATGTGTTGCATATCTCGCCACACTGGAACTGGAGAGACAAAAGAGGAAAACCTATTGATGTATGGGTAAACACCAATGCCGACAATGTAGAACTGTTTTTGAATGGAAAGAGCCAGGGGAAAAAAGAAATGCCCCGGAACAGCCATTTGCAATGGAGCGTGAATTATGAACCAGGCACGCTGGAAGCGGTGGCCTATAAGAAAGGGAAGAAAATAACTACAAAGATCGAAACTACGGGTGCGGCAACCGAAGTGAAGATCACCCCGTATAAAACGACCATGCTTGCAGATGGGAAAGATGCTACTGTAATTAATGTTAGCGTAGTCGATCAGCAGGGCAGGGAAGTGCCCGATGCCGATAATAAAATCCAGTTCTTCATTTCTGGTGATGCCACGATCATTGGAGTGGGTAACGGCGATCCGAGTAGCCATGAACCCGATAAATGTCCAGAAAGTGCCTGGCAGAGGAGTTTATTCAACGGGAAATGCCAGGTGATCGTGCAAAGTGGTAAGAAGCCCGGCACTATCCGGTTCGAAGCCAGGGCAGCAGGTCTGTGGACCGGTTCAACCGATATCATTACTGTTTCACCCGGAAGCGTCTCGTCTGTCAGTGTCGATAAAAAATACGATGCAGTCGCGACAGCTCCAGGAGCTGTAAAAACGGGAGTAGGGAAGATGCTTGGCGCAGATATTTCTTTTCTGCCACAGCTGGAAGACAGGGGAATGAAGTTTTCAGACAATGGCGTTGAAAAAGATGCGGTTCTTATCCTGAAAGATCATGGCCTTAATTATGTACGCCTTCGGATATTCAATGATCCTGCCAGGGACAGCGGGTATTCTCCCAAAAAAGGTTTTTGCGACCTGGCTCATACAAAACAAATGGCTAAACGAGTAAAAGCCGCCGGCATGAAACTATTGCTGGATTTTCATTATAGCGATTACTGGGCGGATCCTGGCAAACAATACAAACCAACAGCCTGGAAAAATTTATCATTTGATGAATTGAAAAAGGCCCTCTACGATTACACCCGGATGGTAATCCAGGAATTGAAGGACCAGGGAACGACGCCAGATATGGTGCAGATCGGGAATGAGATCAACCACGGTATTGTATGGCCTGAGGGAAGTGTAAGCAATCTTGATAGCCTGGCCCAATTGCTCAGGGCGGGTGTAGCAGCAGTTAAAGCTGTGGATCCTTCTGTGATTATCATGATGCATGTAGCTCTTGGCGGCCAGAACAATGAATCTGTTTTTTTTATAGACAACATGATCGCACGTGGCGTTTCATTTGATGTGATCGGTGAATCCTATTATCCCAAATGGCATGGCACGCTGGAAGATCTTCGGGATAATCTCGATGACCTTGTGAGGAGATATAACAAGGATGTCATCGTGGTGGAATATTCAGCCCTTAAGAATGAGGTTAATACTATCGCTTTTGAAGTAGCCGGCGGCAAGGGAAAAGGCACCTGCATCTGGGAACCGTTGAATACCTGGGAGAAGTTTTTTGACAATAACGGCAAGTCAAACGACTACCTAAAGATGTATGATGAGATCAGTAAGAAATATATGAACACTAATTAGTGTTATGTTAAGCATATATTGTCGCCACGGATTCACGGATAAAAAAGAAGTCATCCGTGGTATTGATTTGAGGTCGGTGATCGTACAGCTGTTTATCAGTTAATTTGTTAAACCGTAAAACGGTAAATCTCTTCATCCGTGTATCCGTGGCAATATAGATCTTCGAATCATACTTAACTTAACACTAGTCTAAATTTTACCAATGAAGAAGATTCTCTTCCTTGTCATAATTTTCTCTTTATTGTCGGGTGTTTCAGGTCTTGCACAGGTAAAGGTTGGTCGACATAACAATTTTGATGGCAATTGGAAATTTCACCTGGGGGATATTTCAGGGGCAGAGCAATTGAAATTTGATGACAGTAAATGGAGGATACTGGATCTGCCGCATGATTGGAGCATTGAAGGTGATTTTGACGAAAAAGCTGCCACGACCGGTCGCGGCGGTTATTTACCAACAGGAATCGGCTGGTATCGTAAAACATTTGACCTGCCGGAGCAGTCTTCCGGAAA
>DASSFT010000720.1:0-4166 GCA_035694045.1 Chitinophagaceae bacterium | reverse complement strand
TCTTTTGTTTCTTTTCTTTGTTTCAAGACAAAGAAAAGAAAGGAGATACCTAAGACCTCGACTGAATTCTATAAGATCGTTTAGTGGTAAATAAACTTTTTTGCCGATAACAGATCTGTTAAAGAGCTTTCATCCTTCATTTTGACAATTCATCCTCAATTACCGCAACTACTCACGCTTTTAATCGCGTTTAACAAATCAATAAAGATTTTTGTATTAAATAAATCTTTATGCGCACAGTTTTACTTTCAGCTTTGGCTTTGACAATGATCGGTACGGGTTGTTCTTCTTTTAAAATGGCTGTCAGCGATGACCTTAAGCCAGCCTATGATGAATACACCGTAAAAGGCAGGCAGGGAATTCTGATAAAACAAAAAATGAGCTTTGGTGAATACAGTACCAATACAGTTCATCGCTCGTGGACGAAAGGCTATTCCGGTCGCACAGGCATCGGTCTGGGCGATCCGGTAAGGCAGGAATGGATCAATATCATCTCCGTCAACTATATCAATAAAAAACAGACTATACGTTATGAGATGAATAGTGGCAGCCAGCAGTCGGAAGTATATTGTGTGTCACGCTTCAATGCCGAAGACCTGGAGATCGGTCCGAGACCAAACAGCATTTTGAATATTGGCATGGATATAATGGGAGTGGGAGGTAAATCCTCCAGTCTCTATTACGTGCAGATATTTGCTTCGTCTAAAGACCAACAACCCTGGGAACTGGTATTGGATAACCAGGCGGCACAGGCACTGCCAAACAAATATGTCGGCAAACTTGCCAAAAGCGCCAGTGAATATTATACGATCGTACCCGTATCCAAAGTGGAATCGAAGGGAAAAACAGGCAACACATTACTGGGTGCCGTCGGTTTTGAATTCCGTAATGCTCAGGGAAAAGCGATAGCTGCTGTTTCACTGATAGATAAAGGAATGGTATATCTCGGGAAGACAACAGCTGAAGAACGGTTCCTGCTGGCTAATGCATGCACAGCTTTGCTATTGCAGGAAGTTATTGGATAACACTACAGTTCAACTGTCTATATATATTCAGTCAGCAAATGCCCCGGTTTTGGGGCATTTGTTTGCTTTTTATTTAGTGATTACCAAATTGGATCTGGAGATTAAACCTGTCCCCTGTTTTCAGATTTAGTTTTTTTCCATCTCTTAATGGAATGCTGATATCTCCGCGGTTGACTTTTTTCCTGTTAGCTGAAAGTTGGAACTGCTTACCGGAAAATTTTACAGCAAGTTGATAAGACCCGGAGTAGTCATTTGTGAACTTAGCCACCACTTCTTTTCCATTTATTAATAATACAGGGCTATGAGGAATAGCAGGGGAGGCAATGTTGCCAAGATTGTCTGCCAGGGAGTAGGAGACCTGTATTACATTTTGTTGTATTCTCACTGAAGGAACGATCCGGGATAAATCAATCTTCAGCCCGATGGGCATTTCAAAATTGAGAAGCCGCGAAAAAGGTTGTGATGAGGATTCATTATACTCAATCGTCCCTGAAACCTGTATCCCGAGCCTGTAAACGCCAGGGAATTTGTTTTCCTTGAGAGTAAAAGTGATAGAGTCCTTGCCGGCAGATTTTAGTTCAACAATTCTATCAAGCATGGAAAGCGAGCCTGGGTTTTGCATCTCGAAGTCGGCTATAAATGCGGACTCATTGAAATAAACCCGGGAATTCGTTTTAAGCAGGTACTTCTTTTTTGATAGCAGCGGTCTTGCTTTTTTATGCGCATAAATGTTACCGGTGGAGAAATTAGGGGCAACCAATCTTGCCACTGCGTTAAGACCGGTAACTTTTGCACCGGTATGATCTTTTGCTTCTATCCTTAAGGCAATGTCCACGCCCGCATACGTCTTCCTGTCGATACCCTTTAACTGGACATGCAATGTCGATCTGCAATAAATGTTTACCGCTACTGTGCAAGGCTCCGTCCTGTTTTCATTTACTCCCGTGACAGGAATAGGATTTGCAGTTTTGGTTTGAATGGGAAGCAAACGTGCTGAAACGCGTTTTTGATAGGGCCAGTTGTATTGCGCATATACAGGTCCACGTACAGGCCGTGCACCTGTGGGGAACAGCCGATCCACCAATGAAGGCATATACATGCGCATGTTTACATCGTTCATTTTATACATTACCCGCACATTCCAGCGACCTACCCAATGTTCTGCTTCAGCACCATTGCGATTCAGGAAAATAGTTGTTCTGCCGCTCCTGCTGTTGGTGGTTACTAAAAAATCATCGTGTACATGAGAGTTTGTTTCTTCGTGGCTATGACTATGCTCATGATCATGCGATGATCCGTGATCGTCGCAACTTGCATCGCAGCTGCAGGATGAGCCATCTGGAAGAATTAGGCAACAGCTCCAGTTCTCATCATCATAATCGAAGCCCTGTACAGTTATCATGAATGATTGATCTGCTTCCGAAACAAAAAAAGGTGTATCAACATGCTCGCCGGGATATAATTCATAAAGCGGGTCCATCACGGGTGTATAACCCAATGCATGCGCAACACTATTTGTAAAAAACTTGTTGATCTCACCGGCATTCTCTCCATGATAAACCTGCCTGGTTGGCATCGCTCCCAGTGGCGGCGCGGTTTTTCCTTTCGAGACAATATCAGCGATCGTTGCATAATCAACATCGGCACCTGTGCCAAATCCCATAGCGAAAATGATCGTATCCTGTAACTGGCCGGGCATAATCGATGATAATAGCGCCCCGCTTGTACGCAAGCCATCGGTTAGCATGCATAGAAAGCGGGTGTCATGAACCGGGAGGGTTCCTAATGGTAACCTGACCATGTTGGATTCAGCATGAAGCAGGGCGTCGGCCAATGGTGTATCACCGCCGGGGCTCTGAGCAACAATAGCTGAATTAAATCCTGTTTCGCTATAAGAAGAACCATTTTTAATTATTCCATAAGGAACTCCCGGGAAGATAGGCGTAAAGACATTTGTTGCCAGGGTGCGAAAGGTTTCAATACCCCCGATGATATAGCATTCACGCTGCAGATAGGCTGTCTCACAATCGTGAAGTAAAGCAGCCACACCGCGCTTGGCAGCTTCCCATTTGGTAACATCCGGAGCGGAAACGATCATCGGATCGGGCGTCATTTGCATCATGCTGCCTGTCTGATCAAGCGCAATTCCGATCACTGCTTCAGTATCATAACAATAACCAAAGGCGCGATGATCCAATACATCAGCAGGATGTATCACCGGTTGAATGGTAAAATCGGGTAGTACTATATCAGCCTGTGCGTTACCTGAACTGTATCCCGTAGCTGTGCCCACCCAGGGCCACATCACATCATTCAGATTATGTCCCTGCGGGCGACCCGATGATGGATAAAATGCCGATCCGGAATGATCATCAATTTGCCACATGGCCCATAAGCGATCAATATTACAGTGATGAAGAAAGAACATAATGTCATTAGGAGATGAATTAGGATCGCTCATATTCCCGCCGACCCAACTGTGCATGGCGTCGTGCATACCGAGACCATCGCCGCGGTTTTCAAGGTACCTGCGAAAACCCGAGCTGCTTTCATACACTGTCTTCGAAAGGCAGGTTTGAACATGACTTAATGTTTCCAGGGAGGTAAAGGATGATAAATTCCTTAAAAGTGTTTTACCTGTCATCGGATCCGATGGACCGAAATGACCTTGCGCCAGCGAGGGTCTTACTTTCCATCCGTTCATTGTAGCCGGGTACCAGGGAGGTAAAGGTGTAGGATTGCCGGCTGTGCCGGGCCGGTTGAATGCAAAGTAGCCGGACATCACACAATCGCCAGCGGTACCGGGGGTTGTCCCATCAGGCCCGATAAAATTATCCTGGAATAAGATGTTTTCGGTTCCAAACTGGTCGGTCCAGTCCCAATAGGGAAGATTTACTGTAGGATCAACTGCCTGCAGCGCCTGTTCAAACTGGTAAAGATAATAGCGATGCCAAGGACAAAACGCGGAATCATGATGTCCCATGTTCAGCCCGATAGTCGCGCCGAAATTGATGTTGATTGCATACAGGTGAATGGCAACAAACCGATCGTAGATACTAATTTGTTGCGAAGCGGAAGCGGTAGGGTTGGCAATCGTATTTTTTAATGTTAGCACCGCTCTCAGGAAATTATCCCGTTCGG
>DASSFT010000719.1:0-6599 GCA_035694045.1 Chitinophagaceae bacterium | reverse complement strand
GGTCATAGTCAGTCCCTTGATGAAGAGCATCTGGTTGACCGTTACTCCCAACAGTCCACAAAGGGCCAGCCTTCCCATATCTTTTCTGCTCACTCCGGTTTTGTTTTTGGCGAATAACCATAGCGTCCAAAACAATAAAAGGCTGCCGCCCACACGCAGGAGATTTAATGCATAGGGCCCGACCAGTGACGGAGAAATATCTTTTACGAGGCTATAGTTGATAGCAAAAAACAAATTGGTCAGCAGTACAGCGATATGTGCTTTTGCGGAATTTTTCAGAAAAATCAGATGAAGCGCAAAGATAATTGAGGGATCAATGCTTTTGCAGCGACTGGACAAACCGGGCAAGAACTGGCTCAAGGCCCCGTTCATTTAACAACGGTAAAGAATACGAAAACGATTTGGCCGCCTCCAGGGCCAACGAAATTGAAAACCTTTTTTGAGGAACGCACAGGGCCGCTTTTTTTTCATGAAGATAATGTCCCAGGTATTCCTGTTCAGTTTGACCCGGCGTGGGGATAACGATACTTTTCTTCCCAAGTTTTACAATATCCATGACAGTACTATAGCCACTCCGGCTTATGACATAGCCAGCCCGGTTCATTTCCATATTTAGCTCGGCTGCAGGCAGGTGGTTGTAAAACTTAATTGTATTGGTCGAAGGAATCAATTGCAGGCTACCTGGAAGCCCGCGGAGAACTGTAGCCCTGCCCGGGTAATGAGCAATATCATTGATAATTATTTCTTCCAGCAAGGTTCGCTGTGGTTCAGGGCCGGATAAAATGATAAGCAAATCAGTATCTATACCTGTGGAAACACCTTCAGTTCTTTCCATTCTTGAGAGGGGACCGATATATCTCACGGGGACAGATGGTTTCTTTGCAGGGTGCGAAAGCTCACCCGATAAACCAGGCTCTTGTAACACATCGGGTATCCAGCATTCATTGAAACGATTGATATAGCTGTAATTCCTTTTCTGCAATAATCGTTCAGACCAATGTCCCAACGGGCTTTTAATTGTCAACTGGTGCGTTATAAAGACGCAGGGAAGGTTTGCGTGATACAACCCAAAGCGGTTGTCGGAGATCACTGCATCAAAACTGTAGTCATTGATTTTTTCTTCTAACCATCTATGTTCTTGTCGGATCGTTTTTAATATCCGGGGATATTGTACAAACATATTCCAAAGCAAGGCAAACCCGGACTGTCCATATTTTACACGATAACCCGGCAATTCCAGGAACCGGAGTCCGGGAAATTCCATCCTTAACAGCTCTTCCTGGGCTCCTTCGCCAGCCAACCAGACATCGCAGCCCAGCGCTGATAAGCCATTGATTATCGGGATGCAACGTGTTGCGTGGCCGAGACCCCAATCCAGGGGTGCTACCAGGATGCGGGGTTTACGTAAAACAGGGTCTTCGCCGACAGGGGCTTTTACATTAGAATCCCGGGTTATCTTAAAATTTTCCTGTTTCAAAGCCTGTGCACACTATTTTGTTTGTAAAATAGTTTTAATTTAGGGATCAAAGATCGCTACTCCCCTGGAAACCATTTAGAATCCGGTAAAAATGAAAATTATGAAATCGAAAAATAAAATACTCTTAGTGCTTTTGCTTGCAGGCATGGTTGTTGTCTCGGCATGCAGTAAGAATTATTATTCAGGTACGGGCAAAGGCGGCGGCGGTTGCGGTTGCCCCAGTCATAAAGGAATGTCAGGATATTAAAAGACGGCCATGATGAAAACTCCTAACCGCGATCTGTTGATGTTGCTTAAAAACGGTTCTGTCAATGAGCAAGCCATTGAACGGGAAGTAAAATGGCTCAATCGCATGTTGATCCAGGCCGAATCACCAGAACAATTTTGTATCGCTCACGAATTGGTCACTCGTCATTTCATTACTTCAAAGCCCAAAAAGATATTACAGGCCATACGGTTTACAGAATTGAAGCCGTTTAATTTCCTTCTTAATAAGAATTAATTTTTCTTCAAAAAGCGGTGGCTATATTTTTTTCAATCAATTTTTTTTAAGGCTTCTCTCAATTTCCCGATCATTTGAGCAACCTCATCTTTCCTGCAGGTGCCGACACTTAAACGGTACCAGGGATTGCCCCGATCCGTGCCAAAAGCATAGAAAGGCACGACAGCCAGGCCTGCCTCATTCAATATATAGGTAGTCACATCACTTTGTGTTTCCAGCACCTTGCCCTCCGGTGTTTTTTTACCTGCCAGGTCTATTTTGATGGTGAGATAAATGGCGGCTTCCGGGGCTATCGCATCTACTGGCAATCCTTCTTCTTTTAAGCGGATAAACCCATCATAGATGTTATGAAGTCGTTCTTCGATCTCCTTTTTAAAATGAGTTAAATATCTTTTTATCCCTTCACGGTTGTGGAGATAATGCGCTACCGCTTTCTGTTCAGCCATGGGAGCCCAGGCACCCAAATGTGTAAGAATGGCCTTCATCTTGCCGATCACATTTGCCGGGCCAAGTCCCCATCCCACTCTTACGCCGGTTGCTGCAAATACTTTACTGATCGCGTCAATGAAAATAGTATAGTTGCGCATCTCAGGCCGCAGGGAAACCGGGTTGTAATGTTGAATGCTACCATAAGTAAGATGCCAATACATCTGGTCGTACATGATGTATAATTTCTTTTCGCCTTCACCACGCCTCTTATTTTCATTGATCACCAGGTCGCAGATAGATTCAAGAGCATCTTTTTTAAATGTGGTACCGGTAGGATTTTGTGGCGAGCATAAAGAGATCAGGACGGCATCTTTTATATGCGGGCGAAGCTCTTCCGCTACCGGCATAAAATTGTTTTCTGCTTTTGCCTGTATCACCACATGTTCTCCGCCAACAAAATGGGTGTAATGATTATTGTTCCAACTCGGAACAGGATAAATAATTTTATCCCCCTTGTCACAAATTGCACGGAATACTGCATAAATGAGCGGTCTGCCTCCAGAGGCTACCAGTATTTCGTTGGTACCGTAGTCCAGGCCTTCCATGTCTTTGGTAAAAGAAAGAATTGCTTCACGCAGATCCAGGTTGCCTTCTGCAGCGGGATAATTGGTAAAATGCCTCCGGTATGCTTCTACAATTGCATCCTCCAGTTCTTTAGGTATGGGAAATATAGCTGGATCGAAATCACCAACAGTAAAGTTATAAATGTGCTCACCCTGCCGGATCTTTTCTCTTATTTCACCTCCCAGCTTTACGATTTCAGATCCTATCAGCGTTTCCGATAAATAAGAAAGTTTCATGCCCATCCTTTGCGACAAAAATAGTTTGAATACGCCAGATAGCAAGACCGCTGGTCTCAAAAGAAGGATGGCCGCCATTTGGCGACCATCCTGGTTTAATTTTTTACCTGTTTAATGATTACCTCTTCCATGTCCGCGTCCTCTGTTTCCATTGTTGTCTCTGTCTCTATCTTTATACCGGGGATGTCCTTTTATCTGCCAATACCTTCTGTCATTACTGTAGCGGATGATCTGTTGTGAACGATTGCCACGGTAATTCGAATATCTTGCCCTGTGGTCATTGAAGTGCATGTAGGCCCTCGGTTCATTTACAACGACTTTATAACCGTTATAAAGATTATAGTTCCTGTACCTGTATGGCAACGAACTCGAGAATATCCATCTGCCACCATTCATGTAAACAAACTGGTGTGTAGGAACATAGTAATAGGTTTCTATGTCCGGCAAATAGTAATACTCTGCATAATCATATCCTACAGGTCCCCAAACTGGCTGTGACCCGATGTTGACGTTGACATTAAATCTAACTTGAGCCGCAGCTTCTTTGTAAACAAAAGTTGCTGATAATGCCAGGGCTGCACAAATAATAATCTTTTTCATATAATTTGATTTTGTTCCTCTTTAATTTTTCAAAGACGATGCCAATAACCCTTAAATTGTGCAAAATCGCCTCAATCGAACTGAGATCCAATCGGAAAAACAATTAAATAAATCATTATCTGTAAGACCTCAACTGGTGAATATGGAGAATAAATTCCTTGTTTGGTACAAAAAAAAGCCGCTGAAAAGCGGCCTTATATATAATGCGTTGTGAAGAGTTGATTAACCAGACGTCTTTCCGGAATTCTCACGTTTAGTATTCTTTTCAGGTTGTTCTTTCTGAACTGCGACATTCGAGGCTGCGTTGCCATATTTTGATTTATGTTCAGCAAAATACCGGTAAGCGCCGGGTTCATTGATCACTACTTTATTGCCTCCACGCAGATCATAACCCTTATTAGCCTTCGGTAGGTAAGACGAAAATGTCCAGTAGCCTCCGGATTGATAAATGAATTGTTTGCCTGGAACATAGTAGTAAGTATTGATATCAGGCAGGTAATAATATTCAACATATTTCTGGCCAGCCAGACCCCATTTGGGTTGGTCTTTGACATTCTCGGTGGTTGTAAATTGCGCCGAAGCGGGCATGAAAAAAGCAGCAAACAAACACAGGGTAAAACAGATGAATATTTTTTTCATATATAAGGATTTTAAGTGACAAATAGGGACAACCATATTGTCAAAGACAATGCCATCGACGCCCCTATATCCTAATAAAAACATAAGGAAATTTAGTATACAACGACGGTATTTGCAAATCCGTATAACAAAATTGTTAAAATCAGTAAGAATGCAGATTATTAGGAGATTATGAGAAATTATGACCTGCGAATATCTTAATAATCACAAGAATCCGCGTTCTAACAGTAAGAACGCAGATTGTTATGAGAACGGGATAAATTATGATCTGCGAGAATCTTAACGATCAGAAAAATCCGCGTTCCTTCCTCCCTATTTTTTTTCTTCTGTATATTTTTTTTCCGCGTCTTTGGCTTTTTCAAAATCCAGTATCACGCCGTTGATGCAATACCGTAAACCAGTAGGCGGGGGACCATCATTAAACACATGACCCAGGTGTGCCTCACATCTCCCGCATTGTACTTCTGTTCTTTTCATACCATGTGTATTGTCGGGAGTATAAATGACACTTGTCTTACTGATTGGCTCATAAAAACTGGGCCAGCCGCAGCCGCTTTCAAATTTTGTATCGCTTTTGAACAGCGGGTTCCCGCAAGCAGCGCAATAGTAAGTCCCTATTTCGGTAGATTTTTCGAACTGGCTGGTCCAGGGCGCCTCGGTGCCCTTCATTCGGGCTATATTATACACGTTTTTCGGCAGGACCTTTTTCCATTCTTCATCACTCATCGTCACCTTGGAGGTATCCGAGGTGGAATATACCGGGTTGTTCTTTTTTAAGCTGTCCATATATGCTGAAGTATTAGTTGACTGGTTGGTGCATTGCTGCAGCGAAATAGCCAGGAATATGATCAGGATGGGTTTTATCATCTTTTTTCTTTTAATGTAACAAATTTACGAAGCCGGGGCTTGCCCGGTTTGCCAATAATCCCGGACTCCCATTTCTTTAACATTTTGAGATATTTCAAAGCGGTTGTTGATCTATTGCAGGATTTTCTATTAAAAGTACAAGCCCCCGGAATTATTTAAGTCCCGTACGTTATATTTGTTTTTTACCAGGATTAATCAGCGCTTATGTTCAACCTGATCCTTTTTGGTCCGCCTGGAAGCGGCAAAGGAACGCAATCTGAAAAGCTTGTTGAGAAATACGGACTTATTCATCTTTCTACGGGCAACCTGTTAAGGGAAGAAATTGCGAATCAAACCCCGTTGGGCCTGCAAGCCAGGAACATAATGGACAAGGGTCACCTGGTACCTGACGAGGTCGTGATTGGGATGATCGACAACAGCCTGGAGCATCATAAAGAAGCCACCGGTTTTTTATTTGACGGTTTCCCCCGGACCCTGGCCCAGGCAGAAGCACTGGACAAGCTCCTGCTCCTGAAGAATTCCGAGATAGACCTGGTGATTATTCTCGATGTAGACGAGGAAGAACTGATCAGGCGCCTGGTCAATCGCGGAAAGACTTCCGGGAGAAGCGATGACGCCGACGAAAACGTGCAAAGAAAAAGGCAAGAGGTGTACAAACGAGACACATTCCCTGTAGCTGCCCACTATCAAAAAATGAAAAAGCTTGTGCACGTGGATGGTATGGGTGAGATCGACCAGATCTTTCAACGGCTCAGCTCAGCCATTGACAAAAAACGCAAAAGTACTCCTCAATAAACTGCGGTGATGCAAAATGCAGGTTGGCATTTTCTTTTCTGCTATTGCTAGCCGAACAAAGTCTTTCTTGCCAGATGAATTTGGAAAAAGAAAATTTTCTCCGCACCAAATTGGTCCGATACATGCAGCAGCTCGATCCTGCGGGGCAGCCAGCATGGGGTAAGATGAGTGTGCAACATATGATCGAACATTATGCAGGTGATGCGGTCCGCAATGCCAGTGGACGGCTCAAAATGGACAGGATTATTACGTCGCCCGAAAAGCTAAGGTCCATGCGGGAATTCCTGATGAGTGAAAGGCCATTTAAGGAAAACACCAAAAACCCGCTGATGGGTGAAGAGCCGGGAACCCTACATTTTAATACGGTACAGGCAGCAATTGGGGCTTTGCAGCAGGAGCTAATTTTCTTTTTTGAAGCTTTTGCCAAGGA
>DASSFT010000718.1:0-2659 GCA_035694045.1 Chitinophagaceae bacterium | reverse complement strand
GAGGTCGGACGTCCGAAGCCGCGAAAAATAATAGATAATCAAGTAGTCCTAATACTTCTTTTATGCGTCTTTACTGTGCAACTTCAGATCACAGTTTAATTACTAGAAATGCTAAGAATTTTCTTCCTGCTTACGGCAGCCCTGCCCATCGCCCTTTCAGCACAAAATTATTCGGTCAATCTAAATGATGTTAAGGCTCCCATCCAACCTACCATGTGGGGCCTCTTCTTTGAAGACATCAACCGCGGTGCAGATGGAGGGATGTACGCAGAACTGGTGAAGAACCGAAGTTTCGACTTCCCAAAGCCTATGACCGGATGGGAAACCTGGCCAAAGAGAGTGCGTGATGGCGTCTTCATTGTCACGGGTGATATGAATCCCGACACAAAAGATCCCAAATGGATGACTGTAACGACTCGTGCTACTGATACCGTGGGATTGATCAATGAAGGTTTTGATGGCATCTATCTGAAAAACGGGTTGAATTACACGTTCACCCTACAATACCGGCAAATAGAACCGGGTATTCACGTCAGAGTATTTTTGTTCAATACATCCAACCGCCCAATTGCCAGTGCATCAATTACGCTGAATGCTTCTTCAAAAGTCTGGCAGGAGCAGCAAATCACTATTATCCCCGGCGATAGTGCAAGCAAGGGCAAACTGCTTGTGATCTTTGAGGGACAGGGAAAATTAGATGTTGATCGTATCTCTCTTTTCCCAACAGACACCTGGCAAAATCGTCCCGGCGGATTGAGGAATGACCTCGTTCAAAAGCTGGCTGATCTGAAGCCTGGCTTTCTTCGTTTCCCCGGGGGCTGTATAGTGGAGGGCAACCAACTCGTTCATCGTTATCAATGGAAAAATACAGTTGGCCCTTTAAACCAAAGGCTATTGGTACAATCCATTTGGGCAGACGATGTTCCTAATCGGCAAACACCGGATTACATGGAAAGCTTTGGCCTCGGATTCCTGGAATATTTTCAACTCTGTGAGGATATTGGCGCTGCACCCATGCCGATCATCAATTGTGGGATGAGTTGCCAGTTCGATGCAGCAGAAATAGTACCACTTGAGCAACTTCAACCCTTCATCCAGGATGCACTGGATCTGATTGAGTTTGCCAATGGTGATGTGAACACAACCTGGGGAGCAAAAAGAGCCGCTTATGGACATCCTGCACCCTTCAATATGAAAATCCTGGGAGTAGGGAATGAAAACTGGGGACCTCAATATGTTGAAAGACTGGACCTGTTTACAAATGCTATCAAAGAAAAATATCCTTTTATACAAATTGTAAATGCAACAGGCTATAGCAGGAATATACCCGTTTTTACATACATGGATAGCGTGCTTCGCAAAAGAAATGTCGATATTATCGACGAGCATTTTTATGACACACCAAACTGGTTCATGTCAAACTCAAACAGGTATGATAACTACGATAGAAAAGGACCAAAAATATTTGTGGGCGAATTTGCAGCGCAAACTGACAGAATAGGCAGCCAGAAGAACGTAAATAACCTGATTGCTGCATTATCCGAAGCCTGCTTTATGACAGGCCTGGAAAGAAACGCAGATGTTGTGACCATGGCCTCCTATGCACCTTTGTTTGCCCATGTGGACGGCTGGCAATGGACGCCGAATTTAATCTGGTTTGACAATGCCAGATCTTACAATACCCCAAGCTATTATGTTCAGCAACTTTTCTCGGTAAATAAAGGAACAAATGTCGTATCAATGACGGAGAATGGGAAGATGATTAATAATCTGGATAGCATTTGGGCGAGTGCGGTGATTGATAAGAAAACAAATGAATTGATTATCAAGATAGTGAACCCTTCATCTGCGGACAAACAAAAAACAATAGAGGTCCCCAACTTAGGTAAGAGATCAACAGCCGGAATCGTTACAACGTTGAAAGGCGAACCTGGGGACATGAATAGACTGCAGAAAGAACCAATTGTACCTGCGACAAGAAGCGTAGAAGTAAAGAATAAAAAAATAACATTTGACCTGGAGCCCTGGTCATTTAGTATTATAAAAATCAGGTTGTGATACAACCAATAAGCCCATAGTTTCAAATTATCGGACCATTTCATCATTCACCCGACCTTGTTTACATACTTTTTTCAAAAACTATTCATTTGCAAACTAGCTTGCCTCCATGCTTGACATAGTTGAAAAAGATCTCCGGCAATACTTCCACGAAAACGCGAACCGGCTGACAAATGAAAAAGGTGTGAGCATCACGATCGGCGACGGGGAACTGTTCTTGATACAATATACGCTCGAAGAGGACACGAAACACGAGCTGCATTACCAGCTTTATGATGAAGTCAAGGGCATTCGCGAGTTTATGCATGCCTACCAAGCTTATGCTGTCAGTGAACTGCGGTGTATTGATGAGTCTTATCTCTGGTATCGATGGGCACACGAACGGGCTGAGCTCATCTTTACAAGCCCGAATTACTGTAATTTTTATTTCAGGAAGTTCAGAGGAAAAGTAATTGTTTACTCACCTGAATTGAACTGGTACCGGGAGGTGAAGGAAAGAATGGAGGAATTGCAGGATTTCAAACGGTATGTTGCTCAAAGAAATTTTTTCAAGAATGTACCAGAGTACAGCCTTGAGTCGTGAATCCGAAATCTTTAGTGC
>DASSFT010000717.1:0-6790 GCA_035694045.1 Chitinophagaceae bacterium | reverse complement strand
AACTACTCCATAGGCTGCACGTGAACCATAGATCGCAGTGGCCGATGCGTCCTTTAAGATATCAACCGAAACAATATCTGTGGGATTGATAAAATTAAGCGGGTTAGTGGCCGGGTTGCCTCCGCCAAAACCTATATCCATAACGCCAGGTCTTGCCGACCTGCCGTCGAGCTCAACTCCGTCAACAACAAAAAGCGGTTGTCCTTTACCTGTTACGGCCGAGTTACCACGTATTTTTATGGTAGCTGCACCGCCGGGCTGGCCGCTGTTGTTCAGCACCTGTACACCCGCAACCTTTCCCTGGAACAGTTGGTCAGCGGAAGTAAAGACTCCTTTGTTAAAATCTTTTTCTTTTACCGACCCGATAGAACCGGTAAGATCTTTTCTCCTCGCGGTACCATATCCTGTTACTACCACTTCATTAAGGCTAGCACCTGCTGTCGGAACAAAAGAAATTTCAACGGTAGTTGTCCCCGCAACAGATACTTCCTGGAGCTCGTAGCCAATAGAAGAAATAACAAGCGTTGTTGCACTCGATGGTACCGTAATACTAAAGGTGCCATCATTTTTGGTAGTTGTGCCAACGCGTGTTCCCTTGGCCTGAACAGAAGCGCCGACAACCGGGGTTCCGTCTTTTGAATCGGTTACTTTACCTGTAACAGTTTTATCCTGCGCATGGGCAGAGGCCTGCAGAACAAAAAAAGAAACGGTAAAAAAGAATGCCGATAGCAGTTTTTTTACAGACATAAGCAATCGTTTTTTTGAAGTTATAAGTCGTTATTGGGTTCTTTCTTATTCCTTTTGGGAATATATATTTTTCCGGGTCTCGAATCTCAGCGAAAGGCTGGGTGAATTTTAACTCGCTGAAAATAACTTCTCTCCATCTCTAGCAAAGGCAGCCTGATCAATCAAACTGCTGCACAAACGAAAAACAAAGTTAAAAATCACTCAACCCCATAAATTTATACTTTAATATGTGTACAAAGAACACCCGGCATGACATTTAAACACTTAACCTTATCCGCAAACATTTCCGCAAATGTTTTCGGTGGAAAAGATTTTAAAGAGCCTGCTTGAAAACTAGCGTGTTAGTACGGCGTTGAACTACGTCGCCTTCCTTCTCCACTCATTCAAGAATCAGCTTTTTGGGTCCTTTTCGATGATGTTGTTTTTTTAATGCGTAAAGCTTCCCCGGCCGGTGCGGAACGTTATTCTCCATCTCGTTCAGGTCTACCAACCAGTCCTTGATAGCGATTTTTTTCCTGAAATTCCTCCTGTCCAGGTCTGTGTCCAGGATGGATTGATACAGATCCTGTAGTTCTCGCAAGGAGAATTTTTCGGGCAGGAGGTTAAACACGACAGGGTGGTCCATCACCTGTTCGCGAAGACGGCAGAGGCAAGTATCCAGGATAATCTTGTGATCGAAAGCCAAATCTTTTATATCGCTTACAGAATGCCAGTGAAGATCATTGTGATTAAGCTGGAGCTTATGATGTTTTATATCGATCAATGAATAATAAGCGGTGGTAATAACCCTGCCCGAGGGATGACGCCCCAGGCCGCCAAAAGTATGCACTTGCTCCAGGTAAACGTCTTCCATGCCAGTGCGATCCCTGAGAACACGGTAGGAAGCGCTCTCCAGGTCTTCATCAGGCCGAACCAGGTCCCCTAATAAAGAATAAAGTCCTGAAAACTCTGCGAGGTCGGATTTAATCAACAGCACTTTTAGCTCTTTGTTGTCATAACCAAATATGACACAGTCAACCGAGATAGCGATATTGAAATAATCAAGGTGACTGATCTTTTCAAGAGCAGCTGTTTTGAGGTTTTGTTCTTTGGGCATAAAAAAAATTTAATCTCTTGGCAGTGATCAATTTTGAAAACTATTACTTGTGCCATCCTGCATATTACAGGACGAAGTTGCCACGAGAATCAGACTTTTAACCTTTGTCCCGCCAATTGGCGGGATTGCGGCGTTGTGTGAAAACTTCAAACTTGACCATTTCCAAGCTCTACTTTATTAAAATTTTTAATGACTGGGAAACAGTTTGCGTTTGTGCTTTTAAAAGATAAATACCTGTAGGCAAATTATACGTTTTTGCTGAAAACGGTATCGTATGTTTCCCCTGGGCTAAAACACCAGTAAATATGGTTTGCACTTTTTGACCTCCTGCATTGAATAAATCCATTTGCACGTTGCCGTTCTCTGGCAATGTAATATCGGCCTTCGAAGTATTATCTACCGGGTTGGGATAAACTGACAACTGCAGAGCGCCCTGCCCACTACCAGCCCCGGTTCCAGGCACGTTACCAACGTTCCGGTTAAGATACAGGTGATAGTCCCCTGGCTGCAGGGTAATCGATTGCGAACTTCCTGTTGCCGTAATAGTAGTACCATTGATATAGTCATACCAGGTTCCGGCTTTCGGAAAAGTAACTACTGCTATTTTACCAGTAACATCAAAATTTCCAACAATTACTAACAGCGATGTATCATTAGCTGATCTTAGTATCATTGTTTTTACAGCGCCGTTCAGGTCCTGATCGATTGAAATATTATTAGCCGTAAACACATCTTTATACCATCCGTTGCTTCTGAGTTTCGACAGGTTACTATAGGTGTCAAACAATCTTTGTCTTCTTGCCTGCAGCTTATAATCCCAGCGAATGGGCTTTTTGTCCAACCTGCAATTGTTATTTACCGTGCCATTCTCACAATAATTGATCGGGAAATCATATCCGAGCTCGCCGAATTGCCAGATCATCTTGGGACCAGGCATTGTCATTAAGAAGGCAGCGCTCATCTCGTTTCGCAGGAGCGAGGTAGTGGTATCTTTAGTATTGTATGTGCCGGATGAGTTTCCAAAATTTACGTTCTTATAAGCCATTCTTTCTTCATCATGGCTTTCCATATAGGTCACCAGGTTTGGTTTGCTCCATCCCCTGACTGAATATAGACCGCGGCTGATATCAGAAGTATTCACATAACCCATCGAAGCTTCATTAAAATTGTAATTCATATTGCCCCACAACAACATCCCGTAGTTGGACAACTCGATTTCTTCGTTGTCGGCGGCGAAATGTTCCAATATCGCGTAAGAGCCCGGCGATTTCAGTTGTACTGTGTCGTAATATTTTTTCCAGATAGCAACACGGCTTGCATCGTAATTACTCCAGCCACCCACATTACAATTGTTACCACTGGCATCGCAGGTTTGCGTTTGTGTAAATCCTTTTGACAGATCGAACCGGAACCCATCCATCTTGTATTCCTGCAGCCAATGCTCAACGATCCGGCTGAAATAATACTGGGTAGCGGCGCTTTCATGATTCATATCATAGCCAACATTGAAAGCATGTTTGGCAACAGGATTAAACCAGGGATTGTTGGCTGCCGGCCGGTTATTGACCGGGTCCCAATACAATTGCACCAGGGGGGACAATCCGAAGGAATGATTTAATGCAATGTCCATTATCACAGCTATCCCGTTGTTGTGACAGGCATCGATGAATTCTTTCAATGTATTCTTCGGTCCATAATATTTATCGGGTGCGAAATAGAAGTCCGGGTTATAGCCCCAACTGTTATTGCCTTCGAATTCATTGAATGGCATAATCTCGATAGCATTTACACCTAATCTTTTCAGGTAGGTCAATGTGTCTTTGATCGTTTTCCAGTCGTGTGCCGCTACAAAATCCCTTACCAGCATTTCGTAGATAAAAAGATTGCGTTTATCAGGTCTCGCGAAGTTGTTATTTACCCAGGTATAGCCAGGCGAATTGGTTTGCAAGACGCTTACTATGCCGGTTGTCAATCCCGTTGGGTAAGGTTTCAGGCCGGGATAAGTCGTTGCCGGTATATTCTGGTCATTATTATTATATGGATCTAAAATCTTTTCCGCATAAGGGTCGGCGATCTTCAGAGTTCCATCTACCAAATACTGGTATGCATATTCCGTTCCGGGAGTAAGACCGGTGATCTTTAACCACCAGTAATTGCCATCCGGTGTATTATTCATCTGGTATTGTGTCTGCTCCGCCCAATTACTGCCGGCAAACTCGCCAATAACGGAAACCCTTGTCTTTCCCGGTGCGTATAAAACCAGAGTAGCCTCTGTATTGTTGGCTGCATAATTAATCCCATTTCTCACACCTGCCGGGAGCGGTGCTATGTTTACGTTGGAAGAAACAAAAAACCGGAGAGTATCATTTACTGTAGCTGGTCCTACAACTCCCTTCAATACAATTTCGTTATTACCTGCAGTGGTCAATACCGGGGTAGCTGATATTGAACTTCCGGGTCCATTCTGGATCATGGTTCCATTTAAATACAATTGTAATTCGGTGGTGCCTGTTCCGATTCCGGTAACACTAATATTATCTCCGACGTGTTTTGTGATCGGTTCCGGTACAGGAATGTATTTGGGTTGAAACGGGGGCGCCGAAAACCTGACAGCAGCCCCGGCGGGATAAACAGGAACGTACATATTGCTTCCATCGGCATTACGTTGCGCCATATTCCCGGGCCCGTCGCGAAACAGTATCGCAACTTTAAGGATGGTCTCGCCCGCTGCTACATTAAAATAGCTGCGTATATTATTTATTGTAAAACTCCATTTATTAGTGCCTGCTGGTGTTGCCAGTCCTTGTGCCGGTGTGGTTCCCCAGGTGAATGGGACATAGAACCAGTTATCACTATTGGTACTCGCACTTGTTATTAAACCAATATGAACATATACGTTGCCGGAAAAACCCAATAACCCCTGGTTACCTTTTGTGGCGTCAACTGTTATCGTTAAATTGTCATTATCCTTGGGAAATGCAGGGGACCATGAAAGTAGCTGTGCATGGCCCAAAAAAGAGGTCAAGAAGACACAGGAAAGCAGGTAAACTTTCTTCATAGCAGCAATCGTTTAGAAAGCTAAGATAGTAAATATGTACTTACGACACATTAATTTCTGCTACTTTTTGGGTGATGGTCAATTTCGGAATTAAATCCTCTCGCCAGGCGCAGCGCCGCAAAGATTAACAGCTGATTTCGTGGCGTCGTAGCGTCGTGGCGAGAAATTTCGGCTTAGACATTAACTTTACCCTGAAAGACAAGTATATGTATTCCGCCCAGGACACGAAGAACCTTCAGAAGGAGACCTCCGGCTTCATAAAAAAAGCAGAGGCAAAAAATATTACTGCCAAAGAAATCGAATCTCTTCGGAATGTTCTCCGGTTTCATGAACACCGATATTATATATTGAACGACCCTCTCATTTCCGATTACGAATATGATCAGCTTTTTAAGGCACTTGAGCAGATCGAATCCGGGAACCCGAAACTGGTAACAAAGGATTCACCGACACAAAGGGTCGCAAAGGGGTTGACCAAGGCCTTCCCGACAGTACAACATCTTGTGCCGATGCTATCGCTGGACAATTCATACAACAGCAATGATCTTATAGACTTTGACCGGAAGGCCCGCGAAACAACCGGTCTTGGCAAAATTGAATACTGCGTTGAACCCAAATTTGACGGTGGCAGCCTCTCGTTGATCTACGAAGATGATATGCTGGTGCGAGGAGCTACCCGGGGTAACGGCGTGGAAGGTGATGAAGTAACGACCAACATTCGACAGATCAAATCCATTCCGCTTTCTGCAAAATTTTCAGATTATGGTTTACAAACAGTAGAGATACGAGGTGAAGTGCTGATCAACAAAACGAATTTCGCGAAATACAATGCGCAATTGATTGAACAGGGATTGGCCCCATTGGCGAATCCCCGGAATGCGGCGGCTGGTACCCTACGCATCAAGGATCCCGAAGAAGTAAGAAGAAGAAACCTGGAGATATTTGTTTATAATATCAGCTATCATACCACGACAAAAAAAGGAAATAAAAAATCGGAAATACTACAAACCCATTCTGGTTCATTGGAAATGCTCTGGGAGTTGGGATTCAGGAGCCCGAAAAAGGAGAAAAAAGTATTTAAAGGCATTGAGGATGTCATAAATTACTGCAATGAATTTGAAGTAAAACGCGACGACCTGCCCTACGAAATAGATGGCATGGTGATCAAGATAAATGATGTAGAGTTGCAGGACAAGCTGGGAATGACCTCGCATCACCCAAGATGGGCAATCGCTTATAAGTTCAAGGCCAGGCAGGCCACCAGTAAATTGCTGAATGTAGAGTTCCAGGTGGGAAGAACCGGTTCCATCACACCTGTTGCAAAGATCCAGCCGGTACATATTGGTGGTGTCACCGTATCCTCGATCTCCCTGTTTAACGAGGATGTGATAAAAGAAAAGGATTTGAAGATCGGTGATACAGTTTTGGTAGAGAGGGCTGGTGATGTCATTCCCTATATCGTTAAATCAATGGCAGAATTGAGAACCGGTGGCGAAAAGAAAATTTCTTTCCCGAAAAATTGCCCGGTCTGTAATAGTAAATTATTCAAAGAGGAAGGTGAAGCCGCCTGGCGATGTAATAATATTGAATGTCCCGCACAGGTGGTGGAACGGATCATTCATTTTGTGAGCAAGGATGCTATGGATATACGGGGCTTTGGCGATGCCAATGTCCGGAAATTCTATGAGCTGGGCCTGCTGAAAGATGTTCCCGGGATATATAAATTAAATTTTAAAAAGATTGGGGAGCTCGAGGGCTTTGGCCAGAAATCAATTGACAACTTACAATCCGCGATAGAAAACTCGAAGAAACAACCCCTTCACCGGTTGATATTCGGGCTGGGAATTCGTTTTATCGGTGAAACATCCGCTAAGACCCTGGCACAAGCG
>DASSFT010000716.1:0-2693 GCA_035694045.1 Chitinophagaceae bacterium | reverse complement strand
ATGCACGTAAGATTCTCTGGCCGATATCAAGGGATGCGTTGAATAAAGATCCGCTGTTGGTACAAAATCCACCTTATTCAGATTAATAACCCTTGATCAAAAAAAGAAATTATGAAAGCAATTAAAAATAGTCTGCTGTTTTATAGCATCTGCATTAGCCTTGTTGCTATCTTTTTTACCGGCTGCCGCAAACTTTTAGGGCTGGAAAATCAAAAAAATGTGGATCATCCGACTACGACCATTGATCCACACATCTATAAAAATGCCTGGCAATATTTAAGGGAACGAGCATTAGGCTCTGCTCCAAATGATACGATCTTTAAAAGAATGTACCAGGGAATTATTTATTCAGGTATCGATAGTGCGGAATACACCAAGCCCAACAGGACGTTTATATTCTATCACAATGATGCGATTCTGAGAAAAAGCGGCACCACTACTACTGCCGATTGTTATTTTGGTAAATACAAAGTAGGACCGGCGCCTGGCGTGGCAGCCACCAAATGGGAAGACTACCCGCAAATACAGGTAAAGAACCATTTGCTCTCCCTGATCGTGGAAGGAGAGTATACATTCGAGAACCTGACACCAGACCCGGAATTTCATAAAACACTTATGCCTTTGAACTATGACCCGCTAAACCCGGAGAGTCTAATTGCTTTCAGGGTAATTAATGACAGGGATTCACGGTTAAGGATAAACGATTTCCCAGGTAGTGATTATCCAACTGCTAATCTCGCCACGCCCGGATTGCAGGTTCGTACGGCTGGTATCCTGTCTACCAATGGCCCGATACATGTAGTTGACAGGGTTGTGTTTTTTCAAAAACATTAAATTAGTTTAATAACTCTTTAATTATAATGATCGCAGGCTAATTTAGTCCTGCGATTTTTTTCTTTCAGGTAAAACGGTGTAACAGGATGAAATTGAAACTGTGCTATCTTTTATTGGTCTTCTTATTCAGCCAATCACTTCCGGCCCAGCAAAAAACACGGCTGATCAATGACTGGGAATTTATTAAACAGGACCCCGGAGGTATCTGGGAGGTAATGCGACCGGTAAAAAAAGGCAATCCCGAAGACATGCCCATATGGACCAAAGTTTCATTGCCGCATTGTGTGAATGCGGAAGATGCCGTTGATCCTGATGTTAACTATTACCAGGGGCCAACCTGGTATCGCAACCAACTGGCAATTCAAAATCCTTATGCAGGCGGCCGAACCTTGTTGCATTTTGAAGGGGCGGGCCAAAAGACCGAAATATATGTGTATACAACTAAGGTGGGTTCACATGTTGGCGGGTACGACGAATTCACGATCGATATCACCGATGCCGTCAATGATTTCAGGAAAAATGATTCGTTGCAAAAACAGTTTAAAGGAAAAGTTCCGGTAGCTATCCGTTGTGACAATTCACGAGACCTTGAAATGATCCCCTCCAATCTTTCGGATTTCAATTTATATGGAGGAATCTATCGTTATCTCAATCTTGTATATGTTCCTTCTGTTTCCGTAGATAAAATATTTGCCCATGCAGAAGTGGGCGCCGACGGCAAACAGGGAACAATTGATGTTCGTACCAGGTTCTATGCACCTTTTCCCGACTCGATCACCGGTGTTGGAGTTAAATTACTCGATCCGGCAGGTAAAGTATTATACATACACGAAAGAAATCTCACAAGAAGGGACCTTACCGAAGATATAGGCTATGGCGATTTTATCGTGAAATCGCCGCAATTATGGTCGCCGGATAAACCGGCACTTTATACCATAGAAATAACGATGAGGATAAATGATATTGTCTTCAGGTACTCGGACAAGATCGGCTTCCGGAATTTTGAGTTTGTAAAGAACGGCCCCTTTCTTTTGAATGGAAAACGGTTGTTGATCAGGGGAACGCAGCGGCACGAGGATCACGCGGGCGTTGCGGCTGCTATGACGGAAGATATGATGCGGAACGAGATGATCCTGATGAAGGAGATGGGAGCAAACTTTGTGCGACTGGGACATTACCAGCAATCAAGGGTCATTTTAAACTTATGCGACAGCCTGGGTATATTGGTTTGGGAAGAAATCCCCTGGTGCCGCGGCGGATTAGGTGGCGATAGTTACAAGCAGCAGGCCAGGCGGATGCTGCTTAACCTGATAGAGCAACATTACAATCATCCCTCGATTATTATCTGGGGTTTGGGAAATGAGAACGACTGGGCCGGCGATTTCCCTGAATTTGATAAAGAAAAGATCAGGGCTTTCATGAAAGAGTTGAATGATCTCTCTCACAAGCGTGATCCTTCAAGGAAAACGGCTATCCGGCGCTGCGATTTTTGCAAAGACATAGTAGATGTCTATTCACCTTCCATCTGGGCAGGCTGGTATCGGGGCATCTATACCGAATATAAACAGGTGACCGAGGAAGAATTTAAGAAAGTAGATCATTTCCTCCACATGGAGTGGGGTGGAGATAGCCATGCTGGCCGTAACTCGGAAAACCCGGATAAGGCATTGCAACAGGTAAAAGCTTCCGGTGCGGCAGATGAACGTGCAGGAGATGCATCTTTGTTTGGCGGAGCGGCCCGTGTTTCAAAGGACGGCGACTGGAGCGAGTCGTATATCTGCAATTTATTTGACTGGCATTTGAAAGAACAGGAGACTATGCCCTGGCTGACGGGAGCCGCACAATGGATCTTCAAAGAT
>DASSFT010000715.1:0-4263 GCA_035694045.1 Chitinophagaceae bacterium | reverse complement strand
AGGATCGAAATAAATGCTTGACATATTTCCCAATGCAGCGGAATAGGCAAGTGTAATATTGGGACTTATATAAGCATGCCCAAGCAATGATTGTAGCTTAGCTATCCTCTTTTCATAGCTAAAACCGGGATTGACAAAAGTCACTTTGCTGACATCTGTAATGTCTGGATTTTGTTGATCCTGCGCCAAACAATTTGTTGAAACCAATAAGAGTAGCAAAAACAAGGTATGGTATGGAAATAAATTGGTCCGGTTTATCATTTTAATGGCGGAATCTTTCCATCGGTGGTTGACCGTTCCGTTTCTGTCAAGAGGGTGGGGTAAGGAAGGTTCGCCGTTGATTTCTAAATCAACAGTGGCATAGTTGAGATTTGTCATGGTGGTGCTTGCTAAGGGATGAAGATAAGTAATGCCACTAAAGCTGTGATATGTTTTATCAAAACAAACCCCGGAAAATTTGAAAATCTTCCGGGGTTCTTAAAAGCGATCCGTGAATCCGTGGCATACTCCGTGTGGCCGAAGTTTTTTACGATTCAAAGGTCAATCTCTATAGCGCTGTCTTTTTACCATTTCAGACAGGTAGCTCTTATAAAAATTAAATGAACGGGCGCGGTAGAAATCTTCAGCACTTTCATGTTTGGCACATAATAATTCTTTCAGCATTTTTTGCATCTGTTCTTTATCAGGTTTGTCACTTTCCAACTTACGTTCTCCTTTTTCCGTAAACTCGTCATTCTCGACATCGATCTCAGTAAGATTTTCGGGTTGCATTCCCACCGAAGCCAGTTGCCATTGCGTATCGTCCCGCATGGGCCTGTATTTGAAAAAGTATACCCAGCCTTTTTTGCCTTTATAGCTTACAGCGAGCTTATCTATGAATACAACCGAATCCGGTTTTTGATACCGGTAACCTTCTGTCATAAATAAGCTTCGGGCTATCGACTGCTGGTTTTTCCATGCCGTCGGAAATTTTTCCAGTTTTTTCATTTTCTGCAGGTCTTTATAAAATTTCACCCGGTAGTTATCCAGTTTAGCATAAGTGGTGAATAATGAGTCCGGCACCGGTTTATTGTTTCTTAACATCAAAATCAATATGTCATACAATAGGCGCCTGTCTTTTACTTTCAACAATTGCTCATAAAAGCCGGGCAGGGCGGGATTTTTGTCATAAAAAGGCATCAACAGGATGGCATATTGTTCGAGCTCATTATTGCCAAAATCGGTATACTGGTCATAAACATCTTCAGCCCATCCATATCTCGATATCATTTCTTTATTGCTAGCCTTATCAATATTCGCTTTCTCTTCCCTGGCGACTTGTTTTTTCAGCGATTGCTTCGCATCGAGATAATATTTGCTGAAATTGGATTCATAGTCTTCTGCCTTCAGGAAGCCGCTGTCCACCATGACTGTCACAAGGTTTGTAACTTCCTTTTTATAATCGTCAACATTTCCCAATTGCAGGATATCAGGGAAAATCGTTTTTGCCAGGGCCAGCGTATCGTATAGAGGATACCAACTGCCGTAGAACCGGGAATCGTAATCACGGGTACTAAAACGCGATGGACCGCTATACTCTATCACTTCACGGATAGCGACTGAAGATCCACTACGATAGGATGAAAAACCCGAACTGCCGGCGGCAACAGGGGGCTCCTGCAGGATAAGTTCTTTAAAAGCTGTAAAGGACTCACGGGTTCTTTGGCGAAGCAAAGATTCAAGGATAAGATTTTGTAACTCGGCGCTATCCTTTACTTTCCAATACAGGTCGCGAAGGAAAGGAGTGATGGACGAATCTTTCATCCCTGCCAGCTTTGTAATGAAATACTTTTTTACAGATAGATAATTTTTGGTGTTCCAGTTCACCCGGCCGATCGCATTCTTTAATAAAGGAACATCCAGCGAGTCGAATTTAACGGTATACAAATATTTGCGGGCTTTTTTGGCTACAACGCTGTCATCACTGAAATAATCAGTGATGAACTGTTCCGATTTCCGCGTGAATAATGATTCTTTTTTCAGCGTGTCGGAAGGCGTGAAGGTGGAAAAGAATTGCAGCAGGAACGGACTTCGCGGACTGACCGTGTCTGTCAAAGCACTTAAGGTAAACATATGCCCGTCTTTGTAGAACCTTTTTATCAGGAACACACGGCTGGTTCCGGTATCGGCCAGTTGCAACTCGTGGCACCAAACCCCGCCTGGCAGGCTATATTGCTTGTCTATTTGATAGATAAAGCTGCTGTCATCTCCAAAAGTTCCAGGGACAGATCTTTTTTTCCAAAGCGAAGCACTGTCTTTAATGTAAGTATATTTCACCGGTGCATTGTAGGTGACCAGTATTTTTTCACCGATCGTGTCGTTGCCAATAAATTTTGAGTTGAATGCATTATTAAATTCCCTGAATGTATAGCGATATTCATCATCGTCATCATCGTCCTCGTCCATATACATTTTTACGAGGTTCATCATGCTCTGGTAAGTATCATCTTTTTCCCCGTTGGATAATGCTAATGGGGATTGAACGGTGAAATGCAGGCTGGTATCGGTCCTTGGTTTGGAGTCTGGGTAAATGAACGGGGTGACCGAGAAGGACTCAAGGAACCGTTTTACATTGTCGTTGTCGTTTTTATAATGAACCGCTGCCACATAAAAGACCGGGCCCCTGATAATATACTTTACCGAGCTAAAACTCCCATCCTTGTGCTTGTATTTGCAATCGAGAGCGGGATAGCTTCTCACTGTAACAAATTTTCGGCTGATCTCTTTATTAATGAATGTGGAGAAGCTATAGCTTTCGCTCATTAGATTCAGCTGAAATGTGTCTTCTTCCAGGAATGAGAAATTATGCTGGTTTGTTTTCATGATAAGATAGCTGTTACCATCTTTCCGGTCCCAGGCAGCATATTCCAGCCTGTCCGATCCATAATTCATATCTTTTAAAACAGAAGGCGGGTGAGGCAACTGTACAGAAAAGCCTCCTGTCGGTGGCTGATAATTTATCCAGCTGGCATTGTCATATTCTTTAAGCCTTATCGACGAGAAAAATTTTTCCGCTTCATCTCCTGAATTGATGTACTCACCATTACCGCTTATTTTAAAAACAATGATCTCGAACGGTGTAATGAATGCATTGTATCGCTGGTTATCGCCGCGACGGGTACGATTGTGGATATCCCAACCTTTGTAACCGTTTTTAGTGATTGGCGTTTTGGAAAGTATCTTCCCTGGAATGTTCTCGTATAGGAGACTGTCAATTCTTTTATGGATTACATCCGTGTTATGCCCCCAGGAAAGGCTGTTTGTTTTGATCCTTGTGACCATGTAGTAGGCCCCGTTAACCATATCAGCATATTGAACCACATCCATACCGGTCCAATCGGTAAACTGGTAAAACTTTTTACCGGGTATGTCAACTTTGTAAAATCCATCATCCGAGGTTTGCGTCGTAAAACTGACCGGGCTTCTTGTTTTATCAATGAGATCTTTCTGCTGGCTGTTGCGTTCATCCATCCTGACCGGGCGTAGTATATAGCCTTTCCTCCTGAGGATTTCAATCACGCCTCTTCTCCCGGGCAGGTGTGCCGCGCCTACCGCGACAAACAGCGAGGACTTCTTTATTATCGAATCAATTGAATTGGCTTGTATATCGTTTCGTTTGTAAAGGAATTTTTCCTGGAATGCATCCGACTCTACTGTCAAAGCTTCCAACGAATCCAGCATATCGAGATCACCCTTCCTGTAAGCATCCTCCACTTTCCTGGGATTGGTAGCAATGCCTTCGAAGTCATAACTTTTTCGCTTGTTGTTCCGGTCTTTCATCATGTCTCGGTATGCTTCCATAACCAACTTTTCGCTTTCTTCAAAGTTCTCAACGCCGGCAAGCCGCTTGCCTAATTTTCTACCGGTTTGGAAAATATAGAGATCGAGATAGGTGTCTTCTTCAAAATCATCTGTTCTGGTGCCATATGTCCGGTAAAGCATCCCGTTGATCATTGACGGCTCTACTGCCAGGGAGGCCTTCATCGCTTCTTCATAGTCGTCTATAGCAAATGAAGTGATGCGCAAGACATCATATGGCCCATCTTTGACAAAACCGCCGAATCTTTCGGGATTGAAGTTCCTTGGAGTTTTATAAAATATGGACTTACTGAAATCGTCCTGCCAGTTTTCCGGGTTAGTTTCCAGCGCTACCACCTCTACACTTTTAATGGCTGTATAAAAAGAGTCTCCCAAATGAAAAGCCAGCTTATCACTTACGTGCAT
>DASSFT010000714.1:0-3024 GCA_035694045.1 Chitinophagaceae bacterium | reverse complement strand
TTGAATGATGTTACGATTGATAAGAAAGGTATAGTGTATGTTTCCGATTCAAAAACCAAACAGGTATTCAGGGTGGAAAATGAAAAGTCGGAATTGTTTCTTGATAACCTGAAAGGACCTAATGGAGTATTGGCACGCGGGGATGATTTTTATCTTTTAGATGCCGGGGGCGCCTATAAAGTCGAAAAAGATAAATCCCTCACCAAACTGGCCGATGGTATGGAAGGAGGTACAGACGGAATAGAAAATGTAAAGGGCAATGATTTCCTGGTGTCCTGCTGGGGCGGTGTGATCTGGTACGTCAATGCTGATGGAACAAAAGAGAAACTATATGATGGTCGCGAGGAAAAAAAGAATACTGCCGATATTGGGTTCGATCCCAAAACAAAGACTGTATATGTTCCTACCTTCTGGAGAAAGTCAGTAGTTGCTTATGAACTCAAATAATTGAAAGTTGCTCGCGGCATTGGCCTGTCAATCGTTAAGCCTTTTTGCACACCAGTCGCTGATCTCCCGGTTGGGAAATAAATCTCATGCAATTCTTTTGAGGAGGCGGCTCCTCAAGTTATTATTAGGATACGTTGCCCATTGTCCCGCACAATTGCGGGATGAAATAAAAGATGATTCTATGCTTTAATAGATGTTTTAGGGTATAACCAAAGTAACGTTAATTTTGACAGGCGAATTGGTAAACCAGGACAACAATTTTTATTTTTATCTTATATGGATTGTATTTCTACCCGAATACCTTACCGCCAGGCCGGAGTATTTTCAAAGATCGCTACGGATTATATTGACCAGGGAGAGAGCATAAAACCATTCTTTCGCTATCCTCCAACAATAAACGGTATCCGGCAGTCCATCGAAGCCAGGAAAAAATATCCTACCAACAGGAAAGTCCTGGTTGAAACATTAAAGATGCAGTATGGCGAACTACTGAATGGAAAAACGGCAGAGAATATTGATGCCTTACTATCGAAGGATACATTTACTATTACTACAGCCCATCAACCCAATATTTTTACAGGGCCTTTATACTTTATTTACAAAATTCTCCACGCGATAAAACTGGCGGCTCATTTACAAACCACATTGCCTGAATACAGGTTTGTGCCTGTTTACTACATGGGTTCCGAAGATGCCGACCTGGAAGAACTTAATCATATTTATATCGAAGATGAAAAGCTGGTTTGGCAAACCAGGCAAACAGGTGCTGTAGGAAGAATGGAAGTGGATGCCGGCTTGCTGAAACTGATAGACATCGCGGAGGGACAACTTGCGGTATTACCGGCGGGAAAGGAAATTATGGGTCTTGTCCGGAAGTTCTTTGTAAAAGGCGTTTCGATACAGCTGGCCACATTTCACCTGGCGAATGCGCTCTTTGCCGAATTTGGTCTCGTTGTCCTGATACCAGACAACGCTGAGTTAAAACGACTGACCATCCCGGTTTTTGAAGATGACATGCGGCATCAACGGCCATCCAGCCTGGTCAGCAAAACGGCGGAGAAAATCGAAGCAGCGGGATATAAAGTGCAGGCTCATCCAAGAGATATCAACCTGTTTTATCTGGAAAAGGGAATACGGGAGAGGATCGTGAAGGAAGGTAACGTATACAAAGTACAGGGTGCTGCACTGGAGTTTTCAGAAAATGAGTTGCTGAATGAACTAAAGCAACATCCCGAAAGATTCAGCCCCAACGTGATCCTGCGCGGAATTTTCCAGGAAATGATCTTGCCTAATATTGTTTTTATAGGTGGGGGAGGAGAAATCGCTTACTGGTTGCAGTACGGGGCGATGTTCGATCATTATGGTGTTCCTTACCCGTCACTGGTATTGCGTAATTCTTTTTTAATCGTCGAAAAAAACTCCCAGGAGAAGATCGCCAAATTGGGTTTTACAATTGAAGATTTCTTCTTACCAGAACAGGAACTTCTTAAAAGACTCGTCGATAAGGAAACAAAACATGCGATCAAATTGAATGGTTCGCTAAGCCAGGTGGAACAACTTTATGAATCGTTCAGGAAACAGGCCAGTGCGGTTGACGTTACTTTATCGAAGCACGTGGAAGCGTTGAAAGAAAAAGCAGTTTATCGCCTGCAGGAACTCGAAAAGAAAATGCTACGTGCTGAAAAAAGAAAATTTTCGGATCAGCAACGCCAGATAAGCGCGATCCGGTCCAAATTATTTCCCGGTAACGGGTTGCAGGAACGGCATGATAATTTGCTTTATTATTACGCCAAATGGGGAAAGGAGTTTATTCAGGAACTTTATGAGCATTCGTTAAGCCTGGAGCAGGAGTTTGTGATAGTGGCAGAGAGGTAAATGTCGTGAGAGGTGAGCCTGCCTGCCGGCAGGTCGTGAGTTATTTTCTCGCTCCGCGAAGTTACTGACCTCTCACCACTCACCTCCCGATGGTCCAGAGCGAAGCGAAGGATCGGGACACCATCAGCTTTGGATGTAATTCTGCAAATGATCGATAGTGTCTTTCTGCGCAAGGATCGTTTCTTTTACTACGTCGCTCATGGAGATGATGCCAATGAGCCTGTTATTTTCAAACACCGGCATGTAACGGATATTCAGGTTGGTCATCAGTTCCATGCAATGATCTATACTATCTGAAGGTTTTACGGTAGGAAGATCGGCAGACATGATTTCTGAAACATGGGTATCGGTAGAGTTTTTTCCCTTCAATATTACTTTTCTTGAATAATCCCTTTCCGTCATGATACCGAGATAACGGTCATTCTCCATTACAACAACGGACCCGATATTTTTTTCCGCCATTATTTTCAGTGCTTCCATGACTGAAGCCGAAGGGGACACGGATGCGATAGAGGCGGATTTACGGCGAAGCACTGCGGATACGCTTTTCATAATAGCAATTTATGCTATGAATTTACGGAATTGCTTCGGCCACGACAAATTTCTTAACCCCCGGATCCTATTATTCTGTTCAAACTAATCTGCAGCCATCATTATTTAGGTGCCCCGAAGCCATTTCTCAAGGAGTTCCCTGTCATTTGT
>DASSFT010000713.1:0-2437 GCA_035694045.1 Chitinophagaceae bacterium | reverse complement strand
GAAAATAAACGCCGGGCCTGTCCCCGATGTCGTCATACTTGACCTGAATATGCCGGACATGAACGGGTTTGAGACAGCGGAATGGATGCAAAAGAACCTACCAGAAACGCACGTGCTTATGCTTACGATGTACGACTCAGAACTCTCGCTGATCCGGTTACTCCAGGCAGGTGTCAAAGGCTTTTTGAAAAAAGACATCCACCCTGATGAACTCAAATTTGCGATACATTCAGTTGTTCAGTCTGGCTATTATTATTCCAATCACACAACCGGCAAATTGGTCAACCTCTTTCGCAATAAAGCGAACAGCTTTAATAACCTGCAAAAAGCTATGTTAACTGACGCCGAGGTACAGTTTCTAAAATTCGCCTGCTCAGACCTGACTTATAAAGAAATTGCGCAGAAAATGGCACTGAATCCCCGGTCGATCGATACGCTGAGAGACCAGCTATTTATCAAACTTGATACAAAGAGCAGGGTCGGCCTTGTCATGGTGGCAATAAAACATGGTATTGTTACTATTTAAATCGAAGTTATCAACGTACAGGGTAGCGTTGGAATACATAGAAGTCATTTCTACCACGTATAATTAGTCCTTCGAAGCTATTATATAGGCTCGGGGATCTCCCAGGCCAAATTCCTTTTTCCCCGGAATGCTGTAAATTTTCTTCAATAAAAAACCGGCTTTGTTCAGGAGAGTTTCCATTTCGGCAACCGAGAATATATAATCAACAGCCTTCTTTTTTTCAACACCTCCATCGGCGGAAAGAAATGTCGACTCAAATTCAACCCTCGTTGGGTGAAAAAAATAGCCGCTCTCGCAGATGTGCTTTATACCATTAAGTTCATCCCAGGCCCTGGGTGTAAAATTTCGGATGGCTATTTCGGCCAATGACCATGTATTGATAAGAAGATGACCGTCATTATCCAGGTGATCATGAACATTGACAAGAAGCCTGTGAACGTCCTCCCCGTTGAAAAAATTCAGGCTGTTTCCCATGCATAAAGCAAGGTCAAACTGTTTATTTATTTTATATTGAAGTACGTCGGCCTGCGTGGCCTCTAAAGAAAGACTATTGATCTTAGCCGCTTTGTTGATTTCCTCGATATAGGCCTCAAGATTGTCCACCGCCGTTACTTCTAGTCCTCTTTTTGCCAACTCGATGGCGTGCCGTCCATACCCGCACATGATATCCAGGACCCTGCTGCCCTTTCCAAGCTTGAAATAGTTCAGCATAAAATCAACCTCTTTACTTGTCAACTCGGCGGGAATAAGGGCTCGCCAAATGTCCTTATAATAACCATCAAAATAGTTATCGTTGATGTTGTTCATTGCGCAGCTTAAGCTTGGTCTTTTGGCAGTTCGACAGATTTAATAAAAGAGTAATCTTACTCTAATAGTTTATTACGCATCGCATACATCACCAGGCCCGCAATTGTCTTGGCTCCCACTTTTTGCTTCATATTCTGTCGGATGGTTTCTATCGTACGGGGGCTTAGGAATACTTCCTTGGAAATTTCTTCAGTGGTTTTATCCTCCGCGATGAGCTTTAATATGCGTATCTCTTTTTCGGAAAGCTTTACCGGGTTGGGATAAAACTGCCTGACCGTCTTTTTGTGCTGTAGTTTTAGAAGGACCGCCTTATTCACCAGCTCGTTAAAATAAAAATCATCATTCATACAGGTAAGAATGGCCTGGTAGATCTCCTCGGGGTCGGTGGTTTTGGTAAGATAGGCATTCGCGCCCATTTCCATCATCTTCGTAATCATCTCCTGGTCGTCGTACATGGTGAGCACGATGATCTTTAGCGACTCATATTCCTTCCTGATCATGCTGATGGCATTGATGCCGTCAATTTCCGGCATCCGTATGTCCATGAGGATGACGTCCGGGATCTTCAGCTTTAATTTATGCATCAGATCCTTGCCATCTTCTGCTTCCCATAAAATTTTCAGATATTCTTTGTCTTTGAGCGCCATCCGTATGCCGTCGCGGAATATTTTGTGATCATCGGCAATAGCGACTCTGATCTGCTGGGCAGTGTTCATTGGTAGTTTGGTTTACAGTCTTTCGCGGGTTAAAAGGGTTTTTTCGGATTCAAATGTAGTTTTTTTAGTGTACAGTTTTAAGTCTTTGCCTCATTATCAGATTTATTGATCATTGTTAAATATATTACCCGGGATGAATATGTTTGACGCAAAATAATTTCTCTTGAAATTATACTTGTTCAACCGTAAAAACCATTGCAGCAAAACAAAGCACTAATGCTCTTGCGATCCATGCCCGGTTATATATTTTTGTTACAAGTTGATTGACGAGGATTAGCCCCTCAACATCCAATATCCTGATCCCGCCTTGCGGGAGAAACCGTCCAAAACCTGATTTCCAAATCCTTTGAAGGCCGTAGCGAAGTCCAATGTCAATCAACTTCTTTTC
>DASSFT010000712.1:0-13671 GCA_035694045.1 Chitinophagaceae bacterium | reverse complement strand
TTGCATTATCGTAAATGAAATTGGAGGATTGCAGGTGAATATTCTTTAACGGTTGGAAAAATGGCAGGAAGCTCGAACCATTGTTGGTCAGCGTCGGATGAATTTGCGTTTTAACATACGATTGAAACTTGTCCTGCAATTGGTTTATATCGGTACCGGGTTTGAGTTTTACATATGTATAAAACTGGCTCCAGGTCCATTTCTCCATTCTTTCTTTTGCAATACCAGCAGAAGGAAGAGACATCAGGTAATGAAAGTCAAGATGAAAATGACCCGGTAATCTGCCGAGAACAGCGGTCACATTAAAATCTCCTTTGTCTATTTTAATCGTTTTTCCAACCGCGTTGCTTCCTCCAAAGTATTTTTTGGCCAGATCTTCCGAGAGAACGATCGCCGATGGGGATGTCAGGGCAGAGTTGGCATCTCCCGCGACCAGCTTGAGCGGGAATATTTTAAAGAATGAAGATTCGACAAACCACCCTTTTTCTTCATAACCTTTTTTATCACCATTTTCCATCAGGAACCGGTCCCCGGACATCAGGATGCGAAGTGTAGCGTCAACCTCCGGGTATTGCTGTTGAAGAAAACTCGCAAAGGCTGGTGGGGTAGGAGCCATCAGCGTTGTTGCATTATTGCTTGTCCTCTCATTGTAGATACGGTACACATTTTCTCCACCAGGAATATTTTTATCATATTGCCATTCATCCCATACAAATAAGCCGATCACGAGACAGCCAATGATGCCAATTGTCAGGCTGGCCACATTGATAAGTGAAAATCCTTTGTAACGAAGCAGGTTACGTATCGCAGTTTTCAAATAGTTTTTAATCATGATAGTTTGTTTTCGTCAATGGTAAATCGTCAATGGTGAGTGGTGAGTGGCGAGTGACTTACGATTCACCATCACTACTCACAATTCGTTATTCTGTTCTCAGCGACTTTACCGGATTAGCGATCGCCGCTTTTATTGCCTGGAAGCTAATTGTGAACAAGGCTATAAACAGGGCAATGCCGGCTGTTGCCGCAAATACTACCCAACCGATATTTGCTTTGTAAGCAAAATCCTGCAGCCATTTATTCATAGCCCACCAGGCAACAGGTGATGCAATGACAACCGCGATCATAACCAGTTTTAAAAACTCTTTGGACAGCAAACCGATAATATTACCTACACTGGCACCGAGCACTTTTCTTATCCCGATCTCTTTAGTACGTTGCTCGGCGCTGAAAGTAGCCAGGCCAAACAATCCGAGGCAGGAGATCAGTATGGCAATCACTGTGAAATACCCAACGATTGCAGAAAGCCGGTTTTCAGCCTGGTAATTTTTTTGGAAATCTTCATCCAGGAACCGGTATTCGAAAGGTTCGTTAGGATTGAATTTATCCCAGCTTGCCTCGATGGATTTCAGTAGTGGCGAAACATCCGCCGCCTTTGCATGAACGATAAGATAATTATAGAAAGATCGATTGTTTAGTTGAAAACAGTAGGGTTCAATGGGTACATGCAGGTCCTGGAAATGGAAATCTTTTACTACGCCCACGATCGTGAATGAATAAGTTTCGCCTCTCCAGTCAAAATGAACCTGGTGACCTACTGCTTTTTCGGGAGAAGCAAACCCGATCTTCCGGATGGCTGCCTCATTCATCACCATGCGGTTATTGGTATCGGCGGGAAATTGCTCTGAAAACAATCGGCCTGCGATTGGTTTTATATCCAGGGTTTGAAGAAGCGATTCGTCAATAGTGTTTGAGTGCACAATCTGCGCATCGTTGACGGTCTTACCTTCCATATATAATCCAAAATCGCTGGGATTGGGAATACCCGGGTAAAACATCGTAGCACCCGTTCCTTTCACCTGGCTATTGTTCCTGATCTCATCCTTGAGTGATGTATAGATGTTCTTGGCATTCGCGCTTCTCAGGGGAATAACGATCTGCTGATCTTTTGCGAAGCCAAGATCTTTCGTCCTCATATATTTCATCTGGTTGTTGATGATCACCGACGCCACGATCAATACGACCGAAATGACAAACTGGAATACTACCAGCACTTTGCGAAGCGATATAGCGGCCAGCGAATTGGATATTCTTCCTTTCAGCACTTTGACAGGTTGAAATGAAGAGAGGTAAAATGCGGGATAGCTACCCGCTAGCAGGCCCGTGACAATGGCCAGTACAAAGAATCCGCCCAGCAGAACTTTATGCTGTTCAAAAGAAAAACTAAGATCTTTCCCGGATATAGCTGCAAAACCGGGCAGTAATACCTGTGTAAAAACAAGTGCCAGCACAAATGCGATCATTGACAATAACACGGATTCTCCCAAAAACTGGCGGACCAGTGAATTTTTTTCTGCACCCAGTACTTTCCTGACACCTACTTCCGCTGATCGCTTGGAAGAACGGGCGGTGGAGAGGTTCATGAAATTGATGCAGGCAATAATCAGGGTAAATACGGCGATCGAAGCAAGTATATACAAATAGGTCAGGCTCCCGACTGCGGAAATATCAACCGGCATGCCGGCCTTCAAATGAATATCCCTCACAGGAATGAGGAATTGTTTTTTGAAAAACCCGGATTTGCGTAAACCATCGCCTATGTATTTGTTTACAAATGCCGGGAACTTGGACTCAAGGTTTTTTGCACTGGCGCCGGGTTGAAGCAGGAAGAAGGTCTGGAACATATTATTCCCAACCATATCGGTTTGCTGGCTCACAAACTGTTCGATATAGCCACCCCTAACCGAAATAAAGAATCTTGCATCGATCTGTGAAGGTTTTTTCTTAGGTCTGAAAACTCCAGTCACCACAAAATTCGTGTCACCGTTTGTATTGCTGCTGATACGTATGATCCTGTTCAATGCAGTTTCATGACCGAAAAACTTTTCGGCAATTTCTTCGCTCAACACAACTGTGTTAGGTTTATCGAGACTTGTGGCGCCATTCCCCTCGATAAAGTCGTAGCTAAACATCCTGAAGAAAGTCGAATCGGCCATGTAGCCCTTTTCTTCATAAAATGAACGGAGTGGGCTATTGTCTTCCTTGTATTGTAACAGGGTTTTGTCTTCAGCGAACAACACCATGATCCTCGTTGCCTGCCTGATCTCAGGGAATTCGTGTTTCATTTCCTGGGCCATGGGCGCAGGAGTGTTAGGTGTTCTTTCTTCCTTGCCCTGCTTGACAAAAGTTGTTCCCAACTGGTAGAGCTCATTTATATTCTTGTGATAACTGTCGTAGCTCAATTCATGGTGGATGTACAGTGTTATCAGCATGCAACAGGTCAATCCGATTGACAGGCCGAATACATTGATGAAAGAAAACACTTTATTCTTCATCAGGTTTCTCCATGCAACTTTTAAATAATTCTTTATCATGGCTGTTTGTTTTTTCGTGAGTGGTCAGTGGTGAGTTGGTCTAGCTCTCAACTTTCACTATTCACTCTCTACTGTAATTCAAAAAATTATTACAAATTCATTTGCTTTGCTTCGATTTCGTGATGAATATTAATAGTAGATAGGCACTTCTTTAACTCACGAATCACCTCCCGATGGTTATCGGGACATCACTCACCATCATCATTCGGTTCTCAACGACTTTACAGGGTTAGCAATCGCAGCTTTTATCGCCTGGAAACTCACAGTAATCAGGGCTACGACCATCGCCATAGCTCCGGCCAGCAGGAATATCCACCAGTTTATATTTATCCTGTATGAAAAGTCCTGCAGCCATTTATTCATCACCCACCAGGCCACCGGGAATGCGATCAGGCTGGCGATCAACACAAGTTTTACAAAATCCCGGGACACCAAAAGCAGGATATTCGGCACTGTGGCACCCAATACCTTTCGCACACCAATTTCTTTAGTGCGTTGGATAGTAGAGAACATAGCCAACCCAAACAATCCCAGGCAGGCAACAAAAATGGCCAGGGCCGCAAATATGCCAAATGCTTTACTGAACAAGCGGTCATTTTCGTATTGGCGATTGAACCGCTCATCCAGGAAGGAATAATCAAAGAGATTACCCGGGAAAAAAGCTTCGTACTTCTTTTTTATCTGTGCAATAGTGCCGGTCAGATCGCCAGGTGTGATCTTTATGGATATCTGACTATTGGTACTATAGAATGGCATGAACAACATCGGCTCCATCGGGTAGCGAAGTGATTTTTGATGATAATCGCCAACAACACCGATCACGGTCCACGTTTTTTGACCACGAACAATATCGTGTCCAATGGCGGCGTCTGGAGTACCAAATCCCAGCAGCTTTGCAGCCGACTCGTTAATCAAAATACTTTTCAGATTCTTTCCAAAAGGACTGTGATCCGATGGTTTAAAGTTCCTGCCAGCTACCAGTTTAATTCCATACACCTTCAGGAAATCGTAATCTACCGAGGTATGACGCATGGTGAACTTTGCCGTTGTAGAAGAATCTGTTCGGTGTACGTTAAAACTTCTCCCGATGTCTCCACCCGGGGTATTCCAGGAAGTTGTAGCTGCTTCCACATGCGCAATTTGTTTCAGTTCTTCTTTGAAATTGTTGGTGTGGCTGAGAAAGGTGGTGTCCCATTGCGTGAGAGTCGGCGGATTTACCACAATCACCTGGTCCATCTTGAAACCCAGGTCACTCTTATTCATGTACCGCAACTGGCGAAGTACGATCATGGAACCGATGATCAGTGCGACTGTAACCGCGAATTGGCCGATGACCAGTACTTTCCGGAATGCAATTCCTTTTTTTGAACTCCCCAGTTTGCCTTTCAATACAGAAATCGGTTTAAATGCGGAAAGGACAAAGGCGGGGTAGAAGCCCGATATCACAATCCCGGAAGCAACAATGATCAACAGGCCGATCAATATGCTGTACCCGTTCAGTCCTTTTGAAAACAGGTAAGACAACGAGAGTTTATTCTGCAGCAAGCCATTGAAACCATTTTGCACCAGTAAAACAAGTACAATCGCGAGGCTTATACCGATCAGGTTGACAAGAACTGATTCAATGAGGAACTGGGCGATGAGTTGTTTTCTAATGCCTCCAACTACTTTTCTTATCCCCACTTCCTTGGCCCGGTTGACAGCACGAGCGGTCGAGAGGTTTATATAATTCACCCACGCAATGGTGATGATGAACAATGCGATGATCAATAGTCCCCAGACAACAGTAGCGCTACCAGTCCTCCCGATTTCGTATTCGAAATCCGAATAGAGGTGTGCTTTTGATAGCGGTTGCAGGTAGAATTTTTCATCGGTACCCGAAACTTTCGTTCCCTGGAAATGTTTTTGGCTGAATGCATCCATTTTGGCATTGAAAGCTTTGTAATCTGTACCTGGTTTCAATTGCACATAATGCCAGAAATCAGAATCAGTGAAATTATAGTCGGCTTCTTTCCAGCCGGCACTCATAAGTGTTTTATAAGCAATCAACATTCTAAAGGCTAAATGAGAATTCTCGGGAACATCTTTGAATACTCCCTGTATTTGATAAGGAAGAGAGTCTGTACCCAGCACAACCGCCTGGCCGATGAACTGTCCATAGTCGTTTCCTTTGTAGCCAAAAAGCTTATAAACAAGATCTTCAGATAGTATTATCGTATAGGGTTCATTCAACACCCTGCTTTTGTCACCTGCCACCAGCGGGTAATTGAAAATTGAAAGGAAAGAGTTGTCTACAAATAAAAGCTGGTCTTCAGCTATTTTTTTGTCCTTGTAGGTAATGATGACCGGGTCGGAGGGTGCCACCCTTGCATTCTCGATCACTTCTTCATAATCGTCTTTCATAGCTTTACCGATACCCGAATAGGTGATGGTACCGTGCTGGATCAGTTTCCCATTCTGGTAGCGATCATTGACCACCCGGTAAATATCCTTCACGTGCGGGTTAAACTGGTCATAGCTTAATTTAAAGCTGACATACTGCAGAATTAACAGGCATGCAGCCATTCCAATTGCCAGGCCGGCAATATTGATCGCCGAAAAACTTTTGTATTTCCAGAGGTTTCGAAAAGCGATTTTTAGATAATTTTTTATCATGGCTGTTTGTTTACGTTAATGGTGAGTGGTCAGTGGTCAGTGGTGAGTTGATCTAACTCCCGGCTTTGACCCTTCACTCTGGGTTATAATTCAAAAAATAAAATACAAATTCATTGCTTCACGTCGACCTCACTATGACTATCAATAATAAATAGGACCAGCCCCTAACTTACCACTCACGATTCACCACTCACCATCATCATTCCGCCCTCAACGACTTCACCGGGTTTGCCAGGCCCGCCTTTAATGACTGGTACAGGACAGTTAATACCGCGATCGTCACGATCATAAGCACCGGTAATACGAAAAACCAAACTCCAAGACTGATATGGAATGCATAGTCAGCCAGCCAGTTTTTTACAAGTATGAATGCTACTGGCAAGGCCATAACTCCGGCTATCAAAACGAGGCGCAGGTAATCCTTTGTAATCAGCCCGATGATTTGGAATAATGTTGCTCCCAACACTTTGCGAATGCTGATCTCCTTATTTCGTTTGGCTATGGTAAACAGGGAAAGGCCAAACAGACCCAGGCAGGCGATCACGATAGCAATCGCAGTAAACGACCATAAGGCCGTCGCAAACAGCTTGTCGTTGTTATACTGTGTATCAAATCGCTCGTCCAGGAAAAAATAATTGAATGGGCTGGCCGGAAAATGAGAGTCCCATTTTTGTTTAACAAAACTCATAAATGCCGGCAGATCGGTCGTGCTGAATTTGAGAGAGAAATTGCCGAAATTCCTTTCTTCTTCAAGATAAAAAACGATCGGGTCGAAACTGTTTTGCAACGATTCCTGGTGATAATCCTTTACAACACCGATTACTTTGCAATGATAACCGGCACCGTCCACCAGTTGCCCTACCATATCTGCAGGACGGTTAAACCCGAATATCTTCGCAGCCGTTTCATTGACAAGAATATTTGCAATAGTATTGGTATCTGTTACGGGCTGATCATTCGAAAAATTTCTTCCGGCGATGACGGCTAAACCGTAAGCAGGGACAAAATTTTTGTCTACACCCAATATCCTGCACCTTTTGCCCGCTTGCGAATTTTTTAAGTCGAAGGTCGAAGAGCCACCGACTTCAGCGCCAGGCACAGAAGTAGAAGCAGTCACTGATTGAATAGCCGGGTTAGCTTCCATATCGTTAATAAATGCGTGAAAGGCGGGAATCCGCGAACTATCCTGCTGGGCTGTCTGGTTCAGGACCAATGTCTGTTTGATATTCACGCCAAGATCCCTGGTTTGCATAAAGTGAAGCTGCCTGTAGAAACCAGTGGCCCCTGTTATCAATACGATAGCCGCAATAAACTGTAATACTACAAGGGATTTACGGAGGACATTCCGGCTACCTTTCAAACCGGGAGCTCCCGTTGCTGTCTTTATCACGTGAGCCGGCTGGAATGAAGAAAGTACGAATGCCGGGTAAAAAGCTGCTGCCAGAGAACCAAGCAGGAACAATGCAACAAGAAGTGTCCAAATACGCCAGTCGGTAATGTTGAGATACTTAATGTCTTTTTCCACGAGAGTAGAAAATGCAGGAAGCGTCAATTTGAAAATAATCACGCCAAGAATAATAGCGATGATATTTATTAATAACGACTCTGCCAGGAATTGTCGAATAAGCTGGAATTTCCCTGCGCCTACTACTTTTCGAACCCCAACTTCTTTGGACCGGTCGAGCGAATGTGCAGTGGAAAGATTTACATAATTGATCCAGGCAATGAACAGGATGAATAGTGCAGCAATGCCGAGGTATTTCAAATAAACAAGGTTGCCATTGCCGGCAAATTCATAATCGTATTTCGAATGAAGGTGGATGTCTTTCAATGGTTGGAGGTAAAAGTAGTTCTGGTATTGCCGCTCCTTCATTGCAGTGCCAAGATACCGTTCCGAAAAAGCGGGAAACTTCGCTTCCAGCGCTTTGGCATCAGTGCCGGGTTTCAATAAAACATAGGTATAAAAATCTGACCACCGCCAACTGGTAGTAGCCCTGCCTTCTGTGAGCTGCATGTATTTGTCATAATTCAGAAGAATGTTGAAGTGGATATGCGAATTGGCCGGGATGTCTTCCAGTACAGCTTTTACAATATAATCTTCGTCCCGGTAATGAAGCGGTTTACCGATGGGGTCATCGTTTCCAAAATATTTTTTTGCTGTTTCCTCCGTGATCACGGCATCATTCAGTTCTTTGAAAGCCGTGACCGGGCTTCCCTTGGCAAATCGAAAAGAAAATATTTTGAACAGGGAGGGATCGGCATAAAATATCGAACTGTTCTCGACAATCTTTTGATCACCATAGGTCACAATACCACCCTGGCGGCGAAAGCGGGCCACCTCTTCTATTTCAGGAAAATCTTTTTTCAGCGCCGGCGCAACAGCAGGGTAGGTAAAAGCAAAGGTTTGTTCCTTGCCATCCTTTTCCTTTACCATCATAGGCACCCGGTAGATCCTGCCTTTTTTTACATGCGCATCGTCATAGCTATATTCAAAACGCAGATAGTTTACGATGAGTAAAAAAGCGGCAATCCCGACGGAAAGACCAAAAATGTTGATGGCGGAAAAAGTTTTGTTCTTCCGCAGGTTCCGCCATGCTGTCTTGAAATAATTCTTTATCATGATCTGACGTTTAATCGTGAGTGGTGTCCCGATAGCCATCGGGAGGTCAGTGGTCAATGGTGAATAGGTCCCTCACTACTCTTAACTCTTAACTCTAAACTTTAAACTCTCAACCAATTCATAATTCTTCATTCCGGTTTGCTTCACTCAGTTCGCAACGACTTCACCGGATTTGCGATTGCTGCCTTAAGCGCCTGGAAACTGACCGTGAGCATTGCTATTAAAATAGCGGCGAACCCAGCTACGGCGAATATCCACCAGCTGATGTTTACTCGATAGGCAAAATCCTGTAACCATTTATTCATCGCCCACCAGGCAACAGGCGAGGCGATTACAATTGCCACGACAACCAGCCTGAGAAAGTCTTTTGATAACATTTTCGTAATATCCTGCACTGATGCTCCTAAGACTTTTCGAATACCGATCTCTTTAATGCGTTGAGTGGCCATATAAGCCGAGAGCCCAAACAATCCCAGGCAGCCTATGATGATTGCAAGCGCAGCAAACACAAAGAATAGTTTTTCAAATTTTCTTTCGTTCTCATACTGTTTATTGAAATAATCGTCGAGAAAAAAATACTCAAATGGATTCCCCGGGAAGGCCGTGGTCCAGGATCGCTGCACATTTTTTAATGTCTGTGGAAGATTACTGGTATTTACCCGCAGGGAATAATATTCACCTCCATACACTGAGCAGACCAGTATTGAAGGATCAAGCGGCTTCTTCATAGATAATTGATGATAATCGTTGACTACCCCGACTATGATCGGTTTCCATCCCCCGAATTGTGGTATAATGAGCGTTTGACCCACGGCTTCATGCGGTTTCTTAAAGCCTAATAGCTCAGCTGCTTTCTGTGTAATGATAATGGAAGTATCCGGGTCCTTTGGAAACTCTTTCGAAAAATTTCTTCCTGCCAGCAATTTCATCTTAAAGACATCGATAAAATCGTAGTCCATCGAATTGAAACGCACAGTCGTTGAATCCGTGTTATCCCCGAGTCTTTTGATTACAACTTTATATTCACGTTGCTTTCCCGGGATCGTAAAAGAAGCTGACGATTGTTGTACAGACGGGTCTTTTTTTAATTCATTTTTGAATGTTTCGATAGAAGAATTAAAAACGGTTCGGCTGGTGTCGGCAATACCCGGTCTTTCGATCACCAGCACCTGGTCAATATTCATTCCCAAATTGCGACTGGTCATATATTTCACCTGGCGATAGACGATCAACGTTCCTGCGATCAAAGCAATAGAGGCAGCAAATTGCATGATCACAAGTCCCTTTCGTAATAAGATACCGCGAGTGTTATTTTTCAGCTTTCCTTTTAGCACCGTGATAGGCCTGAACGAGGAGAGAACCACTGCGGGATAAAAGCCGGAAAGCAGGCTTCCGCCGATCCATAATCCGCCCAGCAAGAGCAGGAACCAGGGCTGAACAAGATAGGATGAAGTGAGTTGAAGTCCAGATAGTGTATTAAAGGAAGATAAAAATAAAACTGCAAGTCCCCAGGCGATTACTACGGAAACCAAATTAACCAATGCGGCTTCTGTTAAGAACTGCCCGATCAATTGTCCTTTTACCGCGCCTACTACTTTCCTGATGCCTACCTCCTTTGCTCTCTCCAACGCTCTGGCTGTAGATAGATTTATATAGTTGATCCACGCGATTACCAATACGAATATGCCGATCAACCCCAGGAAAAAGACTGTTCTTGCGTCACCGTTTGCTTCGGGCTCTTCGGTGAGATCCGAATGGAGGTGAATATCTTTTAAAGCTTGCAATCCCAGTTTTTGCTTTTCCTGGCTTTCCTTGAGACCGGGAGCGTATTTATCAACGATAGCGGGGAGGCGGGCTTCAATTTTCCGCGGATCAGTTCCGGGTCTTAGTTGAACAAATGTGTACATATCCTTCCGCCTCCAACCGTTCCTGTATCTCGAGATCGCCCAATCGCCTCTCGGATATAAGGTATTGTAGGAAAACAACACGTCGAATTTCAGGTGAGTATTTGAAGGGATATCTTTAAATACGCCCGTGACTTTTACCAGTTCATCGGTAAAATCATCATCTTTCAAACGCAACATCTTACCGATCGGATCTTCGTTGAGGAAATACATCTTTGCATATTTCTCCGAGATGACGGCCGTGAATGGGTCTTTTAGAGCTGCCTTTGCATCTCCTCTCAACATCTGGTAACCCATCATGGGTAAAAAGGTGGAGTCAGCATATAAGAACCGCCGTTGCCTGAAGGCGATTGGATCGGGCTTTGCGTTTTCGTTGGTGATGACGACATTGTTTTTATAACCCATGTTGTAAAGCCGCGCATAGCTCATCACATCCGGTAATTCAGTAACTAAAGCCGGACCCACACCGGGATAATTCTCTGCGCTGGCCATGACCAGCTCATTCCCTTTATATGCTTCTAATTTTACCCGGTAGATATCCTCCCGGTCTGCAACAAAATTCTCGTAGCTCTTTTCAAAATGCACATATTGAGCGATCAGTAAAAAAACAGCCATACCGATCCCCAATCCTAAAATGTTCAGGGCGGAAAAGAATTTATTCTTCCTCAAATTGCGGAATGCAGTGATTAGAAGATTCCTTATCATAGTAGTTTGTTTAAATAGCAATAGCGATATTGATCCGGTTGTTCTGTTGTTTCGTCACTACCCGTTATTCCGTCCGCAATGATTTGACGGGATTTGCCAGCGCTGCTTTTATAGCCTGCACACTCACTGTCAACAGAGCGATGATCAAAGCAACAAGAGCCCCGGCGAGGAAAACCCACCATTCCATCGATACCCTGTAAGCAAAGTCCTGCAACCATTTATCCAATGCCCACCAGGCAACAGGGAACGCAATCAATGCTGCAATCGAAACGAGAACAATAAAATCTTTTGACAACAGCCCAACCAATCCTTTTACATCGGCGCCCAACACCTTCCGGATACCGATCTCCTTTGTCCTTTTTGCCACTACCAACGTTGCCAGGCCAAACAATCCCATGCAGGCGATAAAGATGGACAGGATTGCCGCGTACAATACAATATTGCCAATACGCTGATCGTCCTTATACATATTGTTCAACGAATCATCCAGGAAGCGGAAATCAAAATCCTGTGCACCGGCGACCGTTTTCCATGCAGACTGAAGAGAAGCTATTTGCTCCTTCATATTTCCACCCTTTAGGCGGACATTTATTCTTGGCTGCGGCGCAAATGGAAAGTTGACATCGTTCGATTTTCTGAACACGGAATCCGGTCGAATGACAAGCACTAAGGGCTGAATAGTGCTATGCAATGACTCGAAGTGAAAGTCTTTTACAACGCCGATGATCTGTTGCTCATAACGGCCACCCGGTAGTTTTTTTCCAATGGGGTCTTTCAATCCGTACTCTTTGACCAGGGCTTCGTTGACTATCATCGAGCCGGAGATATCCGCCGCATTATCCTTTGCAAAATCGCGGCCTTCGATGATCTTCAGGTTCATTGATTTCACAAAATCTGCATCCACGGCATTCATTCTGAAATTGCGGTACACGTTTTTATCGTCCCTGTATCCCATGTTCATCCAACCAGGCTCCGAAAAGCTGAACAGGCTCGTAGTGCTGCTGATCACCTGCGGATCTTTCGATAATTCTGACCTGAAGCGTTCAGCCAATGGGCCAGCTTCTGCTCTTGATTTATTCGTTGCCACGATCACGACGTGCTCTTTATCATAGCCAAGATTCTTACTGCGCAGGTAATTGAGTTGTTTTCCGATCACCAATGTGCCGATGATCATAATGATCGAAGCAACAAACTGCCCTGCAATCAGGCCTTTGCGGAAAAAGCTGATCGAACCACTGCTTTGCAGGCGGCTCTTCAGCACCTTGATTGGAGAAAACCCGGATAGAACAATGGCAGGGTAGAAGCCGGCGATCAGGCCCACTATAATAATGATTGCTAAAAAGAATAAGATCGTGGTGCCGTCAAAGGCGAGCACCAATTCTTTACTGGCGATAACGTTGAACGGTTTTAGGAAAACAAAGGCAAGCACAATCGCAAGGACAAAGGATATCAGGACCATGAGCAATGCTTCTCCCCAGAACTGCCGGATGAGTTGGGCACGTTCGGCACCCATTACTTTCCTGACGCCAACTTCCAATGCCCTGGTGGCAGACCGCCCAACTGAAAGCGTAACAAAATTGATGCAGGCAATCAGCAATATTAAAATACCGATCGTACCCAGGATGTATGAATAAGCGGGATCACTGACGGGTAAATTACCAGCCGGCAGTTTTTTGTTCAAATGAATATCTGTGATGGGTTGTAAGTGCAGGTTGTATTGGCCTTCCTTGTAGTTGTTGCCGGCAATTTGTTTGATAAATGCGGTAAACTTCGGCTCAGTTGAAGCAGCCGTCCGTCCCTGCCTCAGTAACACATATGTCTCTCCGAATACCTGCGACCATCCTCTGGTTCTTGCCGCCTCACTATATAAATACTTGTCATTGCTGAAAGGAATAAGCATGTCGAACTGTATGCTTGATTCCTGCGGCGATGCTTCTGCAACGGCGGTGACGGTAAATGGTAACATTTCTTTGTCCGATTGCAGATACAGGATCTTACTGACAGCTTCTTCCTTGCCGAAATATTTTTTCGCAAGCTTTCTTGAGATCACTACTGAATTACTGTTGCCAAGAGCATTCTGAGGATCACCTTCGATCAATTTGAAGTCGAAGAAAGTGAAAAAATTGGAGTCCACCAGGTTTATCGCTTCATTAAACCGGTTGCCGTTATACTCAACCAACGTATTGAACTGGTTAACCCTGCAAAAGGACTCTATGTCCGGCATATTTGCATGCAGTGCAGGGCCTAGTGGGATAGGTGTTACGGTATTGGTAAATGTCTGTCCCTCATATTTCTCCTGCAACCACATACGATGCAGGCGATCCGCTTTGGAATGAAACTTATCGTAACTCCATTCACTCCGTACGAACAAACCGATAAGGATGCAGCAAGTTATGCCGATCGCAAGCCCAAGCGT
>DASSFT010000711.1:0-3728 GCA_035694045.1 Chitinophagaceae bacterium | reverse complement strand
CAAAGTGATGCCACTCCGTAATACTATGGGGTATTAATCCAAATTTCTCTGGGCTATTCCCCGCTCGAAGGAAGGTTCTGTACGTGTTCCGCACCCGTTTGCCGGTCGCCATCAACTGTATTGCTACAGTCATGCTGCCCCTCGACTTGCATGTATTAAGCCTGCCGCTAGCGTTCATCCTGAGCCAGGATCAAACTCTCCATTGTAAATGATGTTTGATACTGACAAGTATAAATTCAAAGTTGTTCTTAATAAATTAAGAACCTCAAAAAATTAACGTGTCAAATCTAATTGTGTTTAGCTTGACTTACCTTGTTGTTTTCACCCCGATGGCTATCGGAGTGAAGTGCTATTGCTTCCCAACTTTCAAAGATCTTTTGCCCCTCGCTTCGCTCGGAGTTGTTCACTCCTCACTCCGCTTGCTGCATCCCCTTTTTTGAAGGGAGTGCAAAGGTAGGAGCCTGTATATTTCTACCAAATTTTTTTTCGAAGTTTAACCGAATTATTTGGTGTGAAAATCAATTGTTTTGAAAAGAACTGTGCTTTTTTTAAAAGCGGGTTGCAAAGATAAGACGCCGAAGATTACCAGCAAAGTTTTAAGCTCAGTTTTATTCACATTTGTCCCACAATGTTTTCACAACAGAGATATCTCAATACAAGGTTTTACCATATGAAATACGATTCAGCCCTGCACCAGCCCTTTCCCAGGCCATTATGCATTCAAAGTGTAGTTTATGAGAAATAATCCACCGGAAAATTTACAGATGCGAGAAAAAGACCCTTTGCCGGAACGCTAAAACTCGCTTTGGTACAGTCTTTTGCCTCGATGATCTCGCGTAAATCCTCTGCTCCCATCTTTCCCCGGCCTATTTTAAGCATGGTCGCCGTCAGTGCACGCACCATCCCCCGCAGAAACCGATCACCCTTTACATAATATACAAGACAATCATCCTCGAGTAGCCATTCACTCTCCATGATCTCACAGGTAAAAGTCTTTACCTGCGTATTACGTTTCGAAAAAGATGTAAAATCATGATACTGCCTGACAATGCCCGCCGCAAGTTTTAATTGCTCCATATCCAACTTATACGGAAAATAAAACGCCCTGTCTTCCAGGAATGGATTCTTGCGACGATAGATATAATACCTGTACTCCCTGCTTATTGCATCAAACCTGCAATGGGCATCTTCTTTTACCGGGAGCAGGTTGCTTATTACAATATCAGAGGGCAAAATGGCATTCATCTTATAAACAAATTGGGGATGAATTTCACTGGCATAATCAAAATGAAAAAAATTCTGCACCGCATGCACACCCGCATCCGTTCTCGATGAACCGGTAAGATTTATTGTATCCCTTTGCAAAACGAAGAAGGCCTTTTCGACTTCAGCCTGTATCGTCCTGTCCGTATTCCGCTGCGACTGGAAACCGCTATAATGTGTGCCTTTGTAAGAAACCTGGAGGAAATAGCGGGACATGATAGAGAATTTATTAGTCGATAGTCATTAGTCGATAGTCTATAGTTGGGACTAGTCTGCAGGATTATCGCAGCATTGCCTTGAAACGGTTAATATAATAATCGTCTTTTAGTTCAGCGGCAAGGCCCGGGAAGTTTTCTTTATCGGAAACATATTCGTACGCAGCATCGAAAAACTTGTATTTACCGGAATCGCTTAAAAACAACGTACTAAGGTTCTTGACCTGCAGCGATGAAAAACATTTTGTCTTGAAATATTTCTTCGCCTCTGCTACCATTGCATCATCATTTGTTTCGGCCGCCATTTTCTTGCGAATCTTCAGGAAATCGCTTTCGGTGGCAATCGAAGGGCACTTACTCTTTACTACTGCCGGGTTCGATTTTACACTATCAACTTTCACCTTCCCTTGTACCGGCTCTTCTTTTTTTACCGTATCATCCGAACGGATGTCAAGGAATTTCTTCTCCTCTCTTACCGGTTCCTTTATTTCCGCGCCGGCCCTGGAGTTGGGTATGATGATACGAATGGTATCTTTTTTCCCGTCAGGGTAATTGTCTATAAAAGTAAGATGGAGCCCATCCGTTACTGAGCTTTCCGATTTTTTTATGACCCTTGATGGCCTGTACTCGGGTACGACGCTATCCGCAGATTCCTCTTTATCAGGCTGTACCGGCACTACCGGCAATGCAGGCGGAGGAAGAGAATCTTCTTTTACCGAAGCGAGTACTGTGTCCTTCTTAACAGCAGGTTCTGCCTCATTCCGCCCGGTATTGCTGTCTGTTGCAGATTTCTTTGTGTCATTATTGACCGCTACAGTTACTGGAGGTTTCTCTTCTTTTACCTCGGGTGCTGAGTTTACCAGGGCTTTTTCTTCCTTTTCAACGGCCGGTTTGTCTTCTTTCGCCGCAATTGGTCGTTCTTTTAGCGAAGGATCATTGGCGGCCCTGGAAAGAATTTCTGTAAATAAGGACACCTCTTTCGGTTCGGTTCGGGAGGAGGCGTTCATAGCTGATGACATCTGGATGCTCATCGTTTCCAGATCAATCAGGCCCCAGCCCTTTTCTCCGAAATTTTTTATGGTATAGCCACGATCCTTCGATTTGATATTGATCGTAAATTTCTGATCCGGCCATTTATTTTGCGGGAAACCAACTGTAATCGCATAGCTGCTGTCCCTTAGCCTGGACAGAATTAAATACCCGGTAGCGGTCGAACTATGTACTTTGTCATTTATCTTAACGAAAAAAGGTTCTGCCGGGTCGGTTTGCAGGTAAACAAAGAAAAGTCGCTGAGAAAACGCAGCGGAAAAAGACAATACCGCCAGCAGGATAAAAATGAGTCTTTTCATTGAGGCAATGATGGTTAGTCAAAAATAACTCAAATTAGGCTACAACTGCTTGTTAAATCCCGGCGCCTCCTGTCCATTTTTATACGTAATTGATAGCAGCCTTCTCTAAATTTGCAACCCATAAAGAATTTATATGAAGAAATCATTGTTTATACTATTGTTAACAATTTCCGGGTATGCACTGGTAGCACAACCCAACGCCCCAAGAGATACCAGCTGGATGAAACAGTACCGCGAAACTGCCACCCGCGTAAATGACCTTGTTCATACCAAACTGGATGTGAAGTTTGACTATGACAATGCCTATCTCAATGGCAAGGCCTGGGTCACGTTGAAACCTCATTTTTATCCAACGGATACGCTTACACTTGACGCCAAAGGAATGACGATTCATAAAGTAGAAATAATGAAAGGAAATAAAAGCGAGCCTTTATTGAATCATTATGACGGCTGGGAACTGAAAATTCAACTCGACAGGGTTTACAAAAGAAATGAAAACTATACCGTATATATCGAATACACGGCCAAGCCTAATGAAATACAGGTGAAGGGAAGCGCCGCTATTACTGACGCCCGGGGTTTGTATTTTATCAACCCCAAAGGCGAGGAAAAAGATAAACCGACGCAGATCTGGACCCAGGGAGAAACAGAAGCTACTTCGGTTTGGTGCCCTACCATTGATAAACCGAATCAGAAAACCACTGATGAAATTTACATGACGGTGCCTGCTAAATACGTCACATTATCCAACGGGAAACTGGTAAGTCAAAAGAAAAATACTGATGGTACAAGGACCGACTACTGGAAAATGGACCTTCCTCATGCTCCTTATCTTTTCTTTATGGGTGTAGGTGACTATGCAATCATAAAAGATTCATGGAAAGGAAAAGAAGTGAGTTAT
>DASSFT010000710.1:0-3020 GCA_035694045.1 Chitinophagaceae bacterium | reverse complement strand
AAAACCCGTAACCAGAAATGGGATATTGAAGCATTGGGTAAACTGTATTTCGCAGGATTGAATTTTGCCGACTATTCCGCCTATGCCAGCCTGCAACGCACTACCGGGGGCAAGATTCCGGGCTATGTTCGCATTGGTTTTGAAAACACCAGCCGTACTCCCTCGTATATCTTTAATCCCAATAGTAGTTTCTACCTGGTACCCTCATCTCCCGGGTTTAAAAATGAAAATACAACCCACCTGTTTGCTTCCCTGTACCAATCTTCCTTACGGTTTAGGCTATCTGGCGATTACTATTTACTTACTAACTATACCTATATCACCAAATTCGATCAACCGAACCAGTTTGGCTCTTTATTTAATGTGCTGAGGATAACGGGTCAAAAAACGTTCAGGATAGGCCGGCGCTGGAACTGGCATACGGATGTTTATTTCCAAAAAACTATCGGGGATGCTCCGGTGAACCTGCCGCTGGTCTTTACCCGCAACCGGTTTGCTTATGAAGGTACTCTGGGGTTCAAGAATCTTAATATCGCTATGGGGATAGAGGCGCGTTATCATACTCCATATAAGGCAGATAACTATTCCCCGGCACTCGGACAGTTCTTTTACCAGGAAAGCACAACGATCAGCAACCTACCGGATATCTCGGCGTATGTACATTTCCGCATCCATGCTTTTAAAGCTTATGTCAGGGCGGAGAACCTCAACACTGCAGAATTTGGCGGCGGAAGCCTTTCCTTCACTAATAATAACCTGGCTGCTCCCGGCTATCCTTACCCCGGGCTTGTCATTCGCCTGGGTATTTACTGGGGATTTGTGAACTAACCGGTTGCAACTCAGTGGACTTAAATCAGCGAATCTTTAACCTTTCCCCATTTTTATTTCTTGGGCTTTCGGCTATCTTTGTCTTGTCGATGAAAAAGATCATTACATCAATAGCCTTTGTCTGCTATCTCGCGGCAACCTGCGGTGTGATCGTTAATTTTCATTATTGCATGGACCGGCTGGCTTCCATGGAGTTTTTTGCATCCGAAACCAAGACCTGTGGCAAATGCGGAATGAACATTAAAGATTCCGATGGCTGTTGTAAAGATGAGGTGAAGGTCATCAAAATGAATGCAGACCAAAAAGCAGCTCCTACCATTGTTTTCGAACTTCCTGCATTGGGTGAAATGGCACTGGTTCCTTCAGCATTTATCTCCGCTTCTTTTTTAAATATTAATGAAACAAGGCACTACAGGAATCATTCTCCACCCTTGTTAACAGAACAGTATACCTACCTCGATAATTGCGTTTTCAGGATTTGAGATCAATACAGCCGGGATGTCAAATTGAACGGTTTGAAGTCGGCTTGACAGTTGTTATTGAAACCTGTATTTTAATATCTCAAAATATAAAAAATGAAAACGCTTAAAATAGTTTCTCTTCTTTCATTGTTCATGTGTTTTACCGCTATTTCTTTTGCACAAACCAAATCGGAATCCATACCCGTTTCGGGCAATTGCGGCATGTGCAAGTCGAATATCGAAAAAGCGGCAAAAAAAGCCGGTGCTACCACCGCCAGCTGGAATAAAGACACAAAGGTTCTCACCATTAAATACAACAGCTCCACGACGGACGCTGGCAAAATCCAGCAGGGAGTGGCAGACGCAGGGTATGACACCCGCGATGTTAAAGCTACCGATGCAGCCTATAATAAGCTACATGCCTGTTGCCAGTATGATAGGTCCCCGGAAGCAGCCCAGGAGGCAAGTGCAAAACCCTCCGCTGATAGTAAAATGGACTGCTGCAAGGATGGGAAATGTAGCAAACCCGGGCATAACGGGAAGGACTGTTGCAAGAAATCCTGATTTTAAACGTTAAATTAGAGACCATGAAAAAGTTACTATTGCTGATGGTGACGGTCCTGGTAGCAATGTGTGTGAATGCCCAGTTCAAAAGGGCATCCCTCCAGGCGACGGGACTTACCTGCGCCATGTGCAGCAATGCGATCAATAAAGCTTTACAGGCAAAGCCCTTTATTCAATCGGTCAAGTCAGATATAAAGAACTCAGCTTTTGATATCGTATTCAAAGAAAATGCAGATGTAGATATAGACGAAATAAGAAAGGCCGTAGAGGATGCAGGGTTTGGAATAGGTAGTTTGAAATTGACGGGGAATTTTAATGAACTGAAGATTGCAAACGATGCACAGGTGGAGATTGGCGGCCGGCATTTTCATTTCCTGAGTGTAAGCGACCGGGTATTGAATGGGGAGCAAACTATCACTATTGTAGACAAAGATTTCCTGACGGCAAAACAATTCAGGAAGTTCAGTGAATCAGCGAAGATGAAATGTTTGCTGGCTGGTAAAGCTGCTAATTGTTGCCCCGGTGTTGCAAGCGGCACAAGGATCTTTCACGCAACTATCTAAATCCGGTGAACAATCCCGACTGTAAACGTCGGGATTGTTTACTAATTCAATAAATATGAAACTACGAACCCTGATCTTTTTTTTCCTGGCGGCTTTTTTGTCATTTACCGTCAAAGCGCAGCAACAACAACTGCCTAATATTGCAGACTCACGTGTGCAGATCAAACTGCCTAACCTTAAAGGCGATTCACTCAGCCTTGTTTCATTCAAGGGCAAGGTGATCGTACTTGATTTTTGGGCAAGCTGGTGCGGTCCCTGTAAAACGGCGAACCGCGATCTGGTTAAACTATACAACAAGTTCAAAACACAGGGGCTGGAAATATTCAGCGTATCCCTTGATGAGAGTAAGAAAAGTTGGCAAAAAGCGGTAGAAAAACAAAAGCTTACGTGGATACAGGTGAATGATCCCCGGGGCTGGGATGCACAGACTGCTGCCCGGTGGAATATATTCCAGTTACCAACGACTTATCTTATCAATAAAAAAGGGGATGTGGTAAGCATAGACCTGGAAGGAAAAGAGCTGGAAGAAAGTATCAGGAAGCTCTTAGTGGAATGATCAACTAATTATCATGAAACAGTTCTGTTTACTGCTTTCTTTCTTTTT
>DASSFT010000709.1:0-8266 GCA_035694045.1 Chitinophagaceae bacterium | reverse complement strand
ATAAACCTTCCAGGTATTCGTTAAATAAAAAGGTTGAGCTTTTAATAAGCTATCGGCCTTAAAATGCTTTTTGGGTAAATAGGCAAAATGATTCTTAGACAGCTGCACTTTGTAAACATCTTTTACGCTATCTACAACTTTTATCACCACCATCGTGTCGAGAAAAGTCATTTTTGCACCTCCCAGCCGGTCTTCACCCAATCCATATTCCAGGTGAGGCAGGGTATCGGTCGTTCTCCCCATCAAAAACCCGTCTTTTACAGGAGGTTGATTTACGGTTTGGGCACAGCTCTGAAGTGTGCAAATAATCCCTACTAAACAGAGTAATCGTATCATAACCGGAAGATAGGATAAAAACACTTGAGGGCTATTTCCGTAGAATTACTTAAAGACTTAACACTTTTACTGAATTTTCCTATAAAGGACTAAGAGTAAGCACTATGTACGCAAGAGATGCGTTAAATTTGAAGGAGAATCTGAAATGTGCATACGATTGCGATAAACCGTTATCCTAACGAAAAAAAACTACCCTATGACCTGGTTTGAGGTGATGGGCATTATTTCAACGAGTGCTTTATTTCTGCCTATCATAATCATATTTGCACTGCGACTTGCCTGGTATAAGAGCTTTCCTGCTCTCCTGGTCTATTATGCCATGGTAGCCAGTCAAAATTTTCTTTCCCTTGCTTTTATTCACGTCAACAAAGATTTTGTACGCGACTACGGGGTGATATCTAATTTCCTGGATGCCCCATTGATGCTGGCTTTCCTGACTTATTTCAGCAAGACGGCATCTTTCAGGAAGAAGATGAAATTGGTCATCCCGATCTTTGTTTTGTTCGAACTGATCGTGATTGCAGCAAAAGGTTTCGATATTTATTCGGCGATGATCATTATCCTGCCGCCCGGGCTCTTGTTGGTTCTCTATTTTTCAGCCGTTTTTTTCTTTCACCAGGCGAAGATTACGATCATTCATCAAAAGGCAGCGGGAAAAGCTTTTATTGTAGCTTCTCTTCTGTTTGCTTATGGCGGATATTCGTTTATTTATGTAGTGTACTATCTTTTGAAAACACCTTATAAGACCGATACCTATGTTATCTACTACCTGGTCAGCATATTTTCCTCACTGCTCCTGGCTACCGGGATAATATTTGAGCGCAGAAGAGTAAGCCAACTGGCAGAACTGCAGACCGCCAGAGAAGAACTTAAGGTCATTTATGGGAGAGCTGAAACAGAAACGGCTGCCCCAAAGAAGAGCAGCCGCATTGGAAAAATAGCTCTTAGCATCAGAAGCAATACTTCCCGACATTGATCATTTTATCGGCTATCGCCCTTCTTGCTTCCTTGCTATTGAAAGGTTCTGTCTTTGTAAAACGTTTCAGACCCATCAGTATCATTCTTTGTTCATCCCCTTCAGCAAATGAATTGATCGCATCTTTCCCAAATTTGTTTACACTATCGGCCGCATCGTACAGGTAAGTGCGCATAATATTCAGCTGGTACTGGCTGGCAGCCTCACCCTGTTGGTCCACGATCTTCATTACCCGCAGCAATACGCTTTCGGCGTTGAATGTTGCGATCGCCATGTCTGCGATGTTCATCAGCACTTCCTGTTCACTCTCGATCTTCATCATTAGCTTTTGTACCGCTGCGCCGGCTGCGAGCAAAATGGCTTTTTTCAGGTTGTTTACAAGTTTCTTTTCCTTAGCAAACGGAGTTTCGTCTTCTGCACCAAAATCAGGTATGCTCATCAGTTCTTTGGAAACGTCCATTGCCGGTCCCATCAGGTTCAATCTTCCCTGCATGGCTCTTTTCAAAGTCATATCCAGGGTCAGCAGGCGATTGATCTCGTTAGTGCCTTCATAGATGCGGTTGATCCGGCTGTCGCGATAGGCTCTCGAGATGTTATACTCAGCACTGAAACCATTACCGCCATGGATCTGTACACCTTCATCCACTACAAAGTCCAACACCTCGCTACCATATACTTTCAACATAGCGCATTCGATCGCATATTCCTCGGCAGCGCCGAGCAATGCTTCATTAAAAGGCTTGCCTGCTGCAAGTAATTCCTTTTCTTTTTCATCTACCCAGCTGGCAGTTCGGTATAAGGCCGATTCGGCAACAAAAATCCTGATCGCCATTTCTGCCAACTTATGCTTGATAGCTCCAAAATTAGATATCGGTTGTTTGAATTGTTCCCTCGTCTTTGCATACTCAACGGATGTATTCAATGCGCGACGTGCGCCCCCAACCGCGGCAGCGCAAAGTTTCAGCCGGCCGATATTCAGAATATTAAAAGCGATCTTATGTCCTTTACCGATTTCTCCCAGTACATTTTCTACCGGCACTTTTGCATCCTGGAAATACAATTGAACGGTTGAAGAACCTTTGATCCCCATCTTATGTTCCTCGGGACCCTGCGTAAAACCTTCCGTCCCCCTTTCTACGATAAATGCTGTAAACTTGTCGCCATCGACCTTTGCAAAAACTGTATAAATCTGTGCAAAGCCGCCATTGGTGATCCAGCATTTTTGACCGTTTAGCAAATAGTATTTACCATCAGGGCTCAGCTTTGCCGTCGTTTTCGCACCCAATGCATCGCTTCCGCTATTGGGTTCTGTCAACCCATATGCTCCAGCCCATTCACCTGTTATAAGCTTTGGAATATATTTTTGTTTTTGCTCGGGTGTTCCAAAATATAAAATGGGTAATGTACCGATACCTGTATGCGCAGCAATAGCGACGGAAAAGGAATGACCCGCGCCCAGGTATTCGTTTACGATCGTGGCGGTAATAAAATCTTTTCCCAGTCCCCCATATTCTTCCGGGAAAGCAACCGACAACAGGCCCTGTTCGCCAGCCTTTGTCAATAATGATTTCATCAGGCCCGGTTCCAGGTTATCGATCCGGTCCAGTATCGGGTAAACTTCGGTGTCAAGGAACTGGTCGCACATGTCGCGGATCATGCGCTGTTCTTCTGTAAAACTTTCCGGCGTATATATTTCAAACGGCGAGGATTCTTTCACCAGCCATTCACCACCTTTGAGTACTGCTTTGTTTTGAGTTGTTGTGCTCATATAAGAGGTTTAAAGGTTTAAGAAGTTAACTATACTATGGACTATCGACTCATCACTCACCACTCACCACTATACTATGGACTATCGACTCATCACTCACCACTCATCACTCACCACTCACTATTTCAAATTATCATACACTATCTGCAATACCTCTTTGCATACATCTATCTTTTCCACCGGGACGGTTTCCAGGGCTTCGTTCAATGTTTCTTCTGCCAGTATCATGCTTTGTTCCTGCAGCTTCAATGCCTGCCGGGTGAGATAAATACGGTTAATGCGCCGGTCGTTTTCGGAAGCCACCCGCTTCACCAGGTCCAGTTTCTCCAGGTTGTCGACCAGCCGGGTGATGCTGGGTTTATCACGAAAAGTTGCATTGCACAATTCCTGCTGGCTCATTCCCTCCTGTTTCCACAAATGATATAAAACGCTCCATTGCTCGATTGTGAGGTTCAGGCCGGCATTATTAAATTTCTTTTGCAAACGCCGGGCAATAGCGGTGGAAGCCTTCCCGGTAACAAAACTGTATAATTCGCCTTTCTTAAATTGGTTGTTTGGCATATAGTTGTTTGTGCAACTATTCAAAATTAGTTTTATTTTTGAACCAGTGCAATATATTTTACAGGAAATTTTACGCCCAATTGGAAAAATTCCAGCTATCATATAAGACCTCGAGTGTCAGTTATATATGCCTTGGAACCGGCTCCAGGACTGCATTCTGCTTTCATGGCTACGGAGAAGACGCCCTATCTTTTTCATTCCTGGAAAAATATGCAGGGGCTGAATACACGTTTTTTTCTATTGACCTACCCTTTCATGGCCAGACAAAATGGAACGAGGGATATGAGTTTTCGGTCACCGACATCCGGCAGATCATGGAGCAAATTATGTCCATTAATGATCGGCTTCCGGAAACCGGTAACGGGAAACTTGCCTTAATAGGCTATAGTCTTGGCGGCCGGGTAGCCCTGGCCCTTTATGAAAAAATACCCTCAACTATCGACCGGTTAGTTTTGCTTGCACCTGATGGGTTAAAGGTTAATTTCTGGTATTGGTTGGCTACCCAAACCAGCATCGGCAATAAACTCTTTTCCTTCACAATGAAGCATCCCTCCTGGTTCTTTGGATTCTTAAAAGGACTAAATAAACTCAGGCTTGTCAATGCGAGCATTTTCAAGTTTGTGAATTACTATATAGGCGATAAGGAAGTAAGGACATTGTTGTATGCAAGATGGACCACCCTGAGAAAACTTAAACCGAACCTCGACCAGGTCCGAAAAGAGATAAACATGCATAAAACGACGGTGCGCCTGGTTTACGGCATGCATGATCGCATCATTCTGTCCACGGTAGGTGAAAAGTTCAGAAAAGGAATAGAAGAAAATTGCACTATTTCCGTTATCCGCTCAGGACACCAGGTGTTGCATGAAAAGCATGCCGCTGAAATATTACTTGCTTTGTTGCACTGATTCTCATTAACTAGCTTTGTTGCCCTGCATGGTCCTGCTTTGGATAATCATACCAATATTCTTATTCTATAGTGTACTAATCATTCGCTATTGGTTGATCTGGAGATCGATCGATGAGTTTATTCCCCCGCCAGATTTGCCGGCGATAAGAATATCTGTCATCATCCCCGCCCGCAATGAAGAAAAGAATATAAACGCATTACTGGAAGCGTTGCAGAACCAGACTTACCCGAAAGAACTATACGAGATTATTGTAGTTGATGACCATTCTGAAGACAGGACAGCGGAAATCGTGAATCAATTTTCCAATGTAAAATTGTTGTCCTCACCGGGTGCTGTACTCAATTCGCATAAAAAAAAGGCTGTTGAAACCGGCATTAATCACGCTTCCGGGCAGTTAATTGTAGCAACGGATGCGGATTGCCTGCCTCCCCCGGGTTGGTTGGAAACCATTGCCGCATTCAAAGCAAAAAAACAGTCCGTGTTTGTTGCCGCACCGGTTGATATCAATTGTAGTTCATCTGCGGTTCAACTTTTCCAGGCGATGGATTTTATGGTATTGCAGGGCATTACGGGTGCAGTAGTTTCTAAAAATAAAATGTCAATGTGCAACGGGGCCAACCTGGCTTATGAAAAAAAAGTGTTTGAAGAAGTAGAAGGTTTTGCAGGAATAGATCATATCGCTTCTGGAGATGATATGCTGCTAATGCATAAGATATGGAAAAAATACCCGGGCAGGGTTCATTACCTGAAATCTGATCAGGCGATTGTTTCTACCCAACCGGTAGAGAGCTGGAAAGAGTTTTTTAGCCAGCGTATCCGTTGGGCAAGCAAGGCCAGGAAATACGACGATAAACGGATACTGCCTGTTCTTGTGCTCGTTTACCTTTTCAATCTCTCCTTTTTTGTACTGGCTGTTGCGGGATTCTGGAATTACAGGTATTGGATTGCAGCCCTGGCATTGTGGATAGTAAAAACGCTGGTCGAATTTCCTTTTTTTATTTCGCTGGCTGTTTTTTTTAATAAGCAATGGTCTGTAAAATGGTTCTTCTTTTTTCAACCGTTGCATATTATTTACACCGTGATATCCGGCTTGTTTGGACAATCCGGTAGCTATAAATGGAAAGGACGAAAAGTAAGATGAAGCATCCAGCATCTAATATTCAGTATCCAGCATCATCCATTGGCAATTGCCCATTGTAAACTATCTTCCGCTCAAATGACAGCAACATCACCTTCATTCCAGCAAGCGGCCTGGCGAAGATTGCGTAAAAATAAAGGTGCCATCTTCGGACTTGTCATTATTTCATTGGCGGTGCTGGTAGCTGTCTTCGCCTATTTCATTTCACCGGATGATTCCCTGTTTGCCAACCGGCAGATACTGGAGATAAGGACACAGAAGCCCGGGTTCAGCCAGAGCTTTTTGAAGTTGAAGAAAGAAAGAACCGTAACAGCTGCCAACCTTTTTACGAGGATAGTTTCGGGGAGTGAAGACAAATATCATTATATACCGATTGCCAATAGCGAAAGGAAGGGAGATAGCCTTATCGTTCAAAAATTTATTGATGATGGATTAAGTGAAACACAGGTCTATCCCCTGTCCCTGCTGGATGGGCAGCATCCTGTCGTTACTAAAAAATTTCTATTGGGAACCGATGGATATGGCCGGGATATTCTTAGTCGCCTGATCATCGGCACGAGGATCAGCCTTAGTGTAGGATTTATTACCGTAATAATTTCATTATCCATCGGGCTGATACTAGGCTCACTAGCCGGCTACTACCGTGGCAAAATAGATGATGTCATCATGTGGCTCATCAATGTTATCTGGAGTATTCCAACTTTATTACTGGTGTTTGCCATTACACTTGCTCTTGGCAAGGGATTCTGGCAGGTTTTTTTAGCCGTGGGTCTTACGATGTGGGTCAATGTAGCAAGGCTGGTAAGAGGACAGGTGTTGGCTGTTCGCGAACTGGAATATGTGGAAGCTACAAGGGCATTGGGCTTTTCCAATTTCAGGACCATTATCCGTCATATCTGGCCGAACATTATGGGACCTGTCATGGTGATCGCTGCATCCAACTTTGCGTCGGCGATCGTGATCGAAGCCGGACTTAGTTTCCTGGGCATTGGTGTACAACCGCCCCAACCCAGTTGGGGACTGATGATAAAAGAAAACTACAACTTCATCATTACTCAAAATCCCATGCTCGCCCTGGCACCCGGTTTCGCTATCATGTTTCTTGTGCTTGCATTTAATTTACTGGGGAACGGGCTCAGAGATGCCTTGAATGTGCGGGGAAGAATTTGAAGCACGGATTCACGGATATATTATTGCCACGGATACACGGATTAGCGGTTGAAAGGTTTAATGGTTGAAAGGTTTAAAGATGAAGATTGCCACGCGGAAGTCAAAAAAATCCAATCCGTGCATCCGTGGCAAAACCCTACCCACGGATGTACTGTTTCAGGTTTTTAAGATTGATAAGTTTTGTGAGCCATAGCAGGATCAATGCGATCATGCCTGCGGCCAACATTAGGACCAACCTGTTTATCGTTAAATAATCACCGAGATACAAAAAGCCTGCTACTAACCCGCCGATCAGGATATAAATGAGACCGGAACGTACATCAAGCGGAACCTGCAGTTTTTGCCGGCAATACCACATTGTTGCCAGCCCGCAGAATGCCTGGCTGGATATTGCGGCTATGCAACTTCCTTTTGCCCCCAGCGAGGGAATAAGCAGCAAGTTGACCGATATGTTGATCAGCACCGAAATAAAAGTTATAAAAATGAAAGCGTTGATCTTTCCTGTTGCTGTCATTACCGAACCATAGATCTGTAACAAAGAATAAAAAATAAGCGCCGGTATGCACCATTGCATCACTTCCACATAAGAGGCATCGTTATGATGATACAATGTCTTTTGTATCCAGGGGGCCATGAATATCACAATGGCGGAAATGCTTAGCGAGAACACCACCAGGATATGACGGACATTCAGTATTACTCCGGTCATCATTTTCCCGTCGCTATGATGCCGGGCGATATAGGGCAGCAGGAAAGAGGTGAGCAGGTACCCGATCATATTAGAGGCGTCTAATAAACGATAGGCCCCGGCATACTTGCCTGCTTCAGCAGCGCTGCTCAATCGTTCCAGCAGGAACCCGTCCAGGCGATAATGGAATGACATTAGCAAGATAATGATCGCGAAAGGCAATGCAGCCTTCAAAACTCTTTTTTCAGGCCATAGTGCTTTGAATGAAAAATGAAATCTTTTCACCAGTAATAGAACCCAGGTTATCAGCATCGCTACAGCAGTGCAGATCATTTGAAGCACCAGGAATCTTTCGATGCTCATACCTCCCCACCAAGCAGGGATGTATAAGAACGGAAAGCACACGACTATCATCAGCAGTTTATCCAACACAGAAAGCCAGGCATCGGTATGAAACCACTGTTGGGCAGTGATGATAGCCCTGAAAAAAACAAACTGCGATGCCAGTACCTGTGTCATCGCCACGTAGAAAACAATATCCCACCTGTCGATCCCCGATATAAAAGCAATGAAGAAGACAACAGCCATGTATGAAAGGGCCAGCAAAAATTTCAGCAAGAGAAAGTTACCCGGGTTGGCAGTTAATTCATAGTTCCTCGCCGCCAGCTGCCGGTTATAAAAAGCGGTAAGACCACAATCATGCAGGAAGCCGAGGACG
>DASSFT010000708.1:0-5930 GCA_035694045.1 Chitinophagaceae bacterium | reverse complement strand
CTGCTTGCCTTCCTGGAAATTCTTTAGCCAGGCATCCCAGTCCTTAACAGTAAATGTTGTTCTTGACCGGAGGACGTTTGGAGCAAGTGTGCTTGTATCCTGCCAAACTGCCGTCATAAAGGTGATCGTTGGGGCACCGGTTACGCCTCCTTTCTGCATCGCTTTCTTGAGGCTGGGGTCCTTGGTAAATGCTTTTGCTTTTTCCAGGTCGTCTGCTTTCAGCACTACCATCACCATGTTGGGATCTTTAAAGCCACGTGCTATGACATAACTATGCAGACCGGCAGCCAGGCGCATAGAATCATGGCCGTCATAAGAAGCTTGCCATTTATCATAATCGGCTACCTTGTGTGTAGCGCTTACCATGGTCTGCGGTGTAGTGACAATTGTATTTTTTTCGACCGTGGTAGTTTGGGTACCACTTGTGTCGGTCGTTTTCGTGGTATCGGTAGTTGATTGTTCGCCACTGTTATTGTTGCCACAGGACGTTAGAAGAGAAGCTGCACAAAATAGCAGCATGAGAGATCGAACGAGTTTCATTGATTTTGATTTTAGTGTTAATAAATGAAGGGGACGAGTATACCAAGGGGCAACGGGGTGCTAAATGTAGCTTAATTTAAATTGTCTCCGGAAATATTTAATTCAGGCCCAGTCCCGAATAGGGGCCGTTCCTCAGGAAAGTAGCTTCGTGCCGACGCCAAAGGCTATGGCCGACGGCGTCAGCGGCACGTGGACGGACAGCACGCAGGCAACAACAGTTATTCTATTAGATTGCGTCGGCAAGGGCTATTAACTCCAATTCAACTTTTGTTGCCTCGCAATGACGAGTTCACCAAGGGGGGTGAGTTCCTCTGGATTGAATACCCAATATTCAAAGCCACAGAGAGACACTATCTCACAGCGTGAATCGTCTTCGCGAGGGATGCCTACAAACTCCGCTTTCCATATCAGCAGGTTTGCGTCGGGCTGCTAGTAATTACCTGAAACTTTTTGAAAGCTCTTAGCTGGCTGAACCTGCAAGCCGCTTACAAATTTTCTTATGTCTTCAGCTAACAGCTCCGGCTGCTCCATCGCCAGGAAATGCCCGCCCTTGGGCATTTTTGTCCAATGCTGCACATTAAAAAATTGGTTGGTAAATTCTTCAGAAGGCAGAAGATCTATCTTCGATTCGGCAACACCTAAAGGAATGGTGGACTTCTCGCCCGTGTGATCAAATGGATTAAGCTTCTTTAACGGGTTATACTTTTCCTGCATCAGGTCCTTTACGGCTTCATTGTAATGCCGGAAAGAAGAGTTAATCGTTTGTGTTACCCAATAGATGGTAATATTGGTCAGCAACTCATCCTTGGTAAAACAATTTTCAATATCTCCATGGTTATCGCTCCAGTTATGAAATTTTTCGACGATCCATGCAGCGAGGCCAACCGGCGAATCATTTAGTCCATAAGCCAGGGATTGCGGTTTTGTGCTTTGGATCATGTTATAGGCACCTTCTGTCATCTGCCATTTTGTAATAGCATCCAGGTATTTTTTTTCTTCTTTATTTAATTTTTCAGGTGCCATGGTGAGTATATGATGATAAGGAATATCCGTGAGATGAATAGCCAGCAAAGATTTCTTGTGGTATAGAGCGATTTGTTCGGTAATGCCGGTACCCAGGTCACCTCCATGGGCCACAAATTTTTCGTAACCTAATTCTTCGGTCATAAGTTGGGTTAGCAACTTTGCAACCCGTTTAGTATTCATTCCGGGGGTTAACGGGATATCTGAAAATCCATGCCCGGGAATGGAAGGAACTATAACGTCAAATGACAAACCATTTTCATCGGCTTTGGTCAGGTAAGGAATAATTTTTAAAAAGCGTACAAATGAATCAGGCCAGCCATGTGTCAGCAACAGTGGAATGGAATTTTTACTTTCTCCCGGATGGTGTATATAATGTAAACCGGTGCCATCAATGTTTGATTTGAACTGTGGGAAAGTATTAAGCCAGGCTTCCTGTATTTTCCAGTCAAATTCATTTTGCCAGTAATCACACAATTCTTTGAGATAAGATTTGTTGGTTCCGTATTCCCATTTTTCATTGCCAATCTCATAGGTCCACCGGGTATTTGCAATTCTTGTTTTTAGATCATCAATAACGGATGGGGATATGTTTATTTTAAAAGACTCTTTCATGGTAATTTTTTTTTAAACGGCTACAAGAATCACTCCGAAGAACCTATTTTATTCCCTGGAAAATCGCATACAGCTGTGGAAAAATTTACCTGCCTCGCTTTTGCCAATAAGGCGGATGACCAAATTAAAAAAGCAAAGGAATTATTGGACACGTCAACACAAAAAAAAGAGATGGCAGAAGTGTATTGTGTACTTAGCATGATCAACAGGGCAAGAGTTTTTATGAACCCTGCCACTTATGGAAGAGAGTATGGGCCTAAAGCAAGCCAGTATCTAAAAATGGCGCAGGCCGCAGATCCTTCAAATCCCCGCGTATTATACCTGGATGGCTGGGAAAAGTTTGCCACGCCAAAAGCATGGGGTGGAGATAAAGTAAAAGCAAAGGAGATATTGCAGCAATCAAAACAAAAATTGGACGAAAACTCTTCAACTAGTGTTCAGCCACATTGGGGAAGGAAGGAAGTAGAAGAATTGTTAGGTCAATTAAAATAATATTCGATCACTCTTTAAAATTTAAAACTATGTTTCCGTTAATCATTTTAATAAGAATCCTGTTTGCTGCCAGTATGGTATTTGTGATAGGATATATTTTTTGGAAATTTTTCTAAAAGAAAAACACTGGCAACAGTCAGTAAAGTAGCCGCGATATCGGCCATCGTATTGTTCGTTGCGGCCAATGGAATACTGATGCGGTTTGGCGGCTGGCACCGCTTTAATCATAACCAGTATGGCAATTGCTATTACGTTCCAAAGGATTCAACAATTGTAAAGTAAGTACATGGACCCGCTGGTGATAAATTTATTTTATAGCCAGCGGGTTCATTATTTAAAGAAAAATTAAAACTCGTACCTGGAAATGAGTTGCTGTATTTTTCGAAATCACTAGTCTTTTATACAACGACAATTAAATCCATGACCCCGTTCTGAATTTGTCACTCCTGCATTGTAAACATTATCGAAGAACAAGACTCTGGCGTTACTGTTATTTGCAGCAGTGCGCGTCCAATAATAACCAATGTCCCCATTTTGATAAACACTTCCGTCATATGAAAGCCGGTATCCTGCTGATGGAAGTTTTAGATTAGACTGGAACGCTGCAATGGTACCGAACAGGTCTTCCTGGATGGAAATATTTTGCCATTCCGCTTCAGTCGGTAGTCGCCATCCTGTCCCTAGTGCAGCACAGGGATCTTTTCCGTTAGTGGAAGTAATTGTTGTTCCAGACCAGGTATCAGAGGCCAATCCGCCGGTGGCCCACCATTGAGTACTGGCTGTTGTTCCTTTAATGAAGTTTGGATTGCCCGATGAAATATGAGAAGGATTCAAAAGTGAAGACCCACCAGTAATAGTTGAACTATTGGGTCTCTGGTGACCATCATCCCAGCGTCCCCATTGGAAATAGTCTCCATAAGAAGCCTGGTCCATTTCATGAATTGCAACTTGCGGGGAACCGAGGTTTTGTTGCAGCCATATCTTTCCATCTTTAGCCCTGACTGTTCTATAAGCTACTGCTTGTCCCTTGTAGATAAAATTGACCACTCCCGTTGATCCGGCAGTTGGACCCGGATCGACTGTTGGCCCGGTTGCCGGGGGGTTGAGTACGGTAAAATTAATTGAGCAGGGTATAATGTTGCCAACACTTATGGTAATGGTAAAAATGCCGGTAGCTCCAGGAGTACCCGTTGCTGTGAATACGACCGATCCGCTGCCTGCATTAAATGTCCCTGCTGGTGCTGTAATTGTGATACCATTCACCGTGGTGCTGGTAAATGCAGCATAGCTTCCACCGGGACTGTTTATATAATTTTTTGTAATCGTTGCCGTGCCTGCCACACCGGCAGTAAATGTTGCAGCGTAAATAGGATAGCTGCAATTATTGAAGTAAAACGGCGGGGGTGGAGGTGGTGGATTTTGTGGTTTTTTCCTGCTTGTTGATTCCGAGCTACCTGGATTTTGTGATGGCTGTTTTTCTTTTTGACAGCTTTGACAAATTATCAAAGCACCGAAAAATAGGAACGCGAGTCCCGGCAACAATTGCCGGAAAGTGAAGGTTGTGGTTTTTTTCATAACAATACTTTTGAGAGTGATCAAAAGGACATATGAACGGCTGCTGCTGAGACCGGGGCTGGTTTTCGGGGCGGGACTTACATTAAAGTATCGTTCGCCAAAAAACGAAAGTTGCCTTACTAGCCAACTTCTCAAAAAATGCTTCAATTGTCTAACGTTATGGTTCGTGTCTCAGGAACCATCTACAGACTGATTTAGTTTCTTTGAGCCTATGACCATCATATCACTTACAAAACTTTACGATTTGCTTGCTTCCAAACTCGGTAAGGAAGCCTGCCTGCCGGGACTCTATTTGAAGAAATAGAATTGCGGGAGCAATTGTGTGTAAGGACGGGGTCGATCTATATACCGTTGATAATTCGAATGATTGCAATTGGGATTTTACCTGAAAACTATTCTGCAAGAATATAACTTGTGCTCCTCCCTCCCGAAGCTTCCCTAATTAATATTTTTTTCTCAAGCAAATCCTGCATATCTCTCAAAGCCGTGTCTTGTGAGGATTTTGCGATCTTCGCCCATTTAGACGAGGTCAATTTACCTTCAAAACCATCCAGCAGCTTATTCAATAATAAAACTTGTCTTTTGTTAAGCAGTGTTGTGGCATGTTTCTCCCAGAACCTGGATTTTCTAATGACCATTGCAAGTGTTTCATCACTTGCAGTCAGGGCTCTGTCTAAGCAGCGAAGGAACCATTCCAGCCATAGTGTTATATCTAATGTACCTTTTTGTGTTTGTTCCAGGATATCATAGTAGCTATTTCTTTCTTTTCTTATCTGGGCAGACATGCTATAAAAGCGATGCGACGTGCCATCTGTACGGCTTAGCAGCATATCCGCAATTGCTCTTGCAATACGTCCATTTCCATCATCAAAAGGATGGATCGTGACAAACCAAAGATGGGCTATGGCCGATTTTATTACCGGATCAGTATTGAGTTCTGTGTTAAACCACTCACAGAAAACATCCATTTCTTTGACTAATAGATCTGAATTTGGCGCCTCATAGTGAATTTTCTCTTTGCCGATGGGTCCTGATACGACCTGCATCGGGTCGCCTTTTGTGTTATCACGCCACCGACCAACGACAATTTTATGTATGCCGCTTCTTCCCATCGGAAACAGGGCTGCATGCCATCCAAACAATCTTTCATCAGTCAATGGCTTATCATAATTCTGCGTTGCATCCAACATCATTTCAACCACACCTTCAATATAGCGGTCTGCCTGAATCAATCCCCCGATATCTATCCCCAGCCTTTTAGCAATTGAAGATCTTACCTGATCCCGGTCTAATATTTCTCCTTCTATTTCACTTGATTTAATGACATCCAGGGTCAGTGTCTGCAAACTTGCCTCGTTTTGAAGGTTAAAACCCAGTGACTCCATTCGTCCCAACAACCGACCCTGGTGATGCCGAACGGTTGTAAGTAGCTGATTTATAGTCTGTTGATCCCAATAAAATTCAGGCCATTTAGCTAACTCATAAATATATTTAGTTTTTCTCCGCATAATCTGCGGTGAATATACTATTTTTTCTCCGCATAATTTGCGGTGATTATAACGTTTATTCTCCGCATTACTTAACCTAAAGCCCCAGCGCCTTCATAAATTCCTGTTTTTTTCTTTTAGCCACATCCAGGACAGTATTATTGGAAAGTACTACCTGGCCGCCTTCGCCACGAATGT
>DASSFT010000707.1:0-2570 GCA_035694045.1 Chitinophagaceae bacterium | reverse complement strand
GTGCTCAGGTTCATAAAATTGATGCAGGCCAGCAACAAAACAAAAGCCCCGATGATACCAAACATCCAAACATACTGGATGGCGCCGCCGGTATTCACACCATTTTTGAATTCAGAATATAAATGCCAACGGCTCATTGGTTGCAGGAATAAAGCTGGTTTCTTCTGGGCCAGTTTAGGATTTACTTTTTTCAGCTTTGCATCTTTGATCCTGACCGACACAGTTTTAAAATCGACATTATCGTTTATCTCAACAAATAAAGTAAAGGCATTTGGCCGCCACGGATCTTCTGTCGTCTTTATCCAATCGGTACCATTGTAAAGCAGGTCCCAGGTTGCAATAAATGAAAGGTCTGCAAATTCAGAGTTATGCGGAAAGTCGGCATAGACACCGGTTATCTTTACATCAAACTGGTTGTCGATCTTCATCAGTTTATTGATGGGATCTTCATCGCCAAAATAAGCTTTTGCGGCAGATTGGGATATAAGCAGGGAAGACTGGTCTTTAAGATCGGCATTGCCGCGCAACATCCGCGGACTAAACATCTCTGGCATTTCTTTTTCAAAAAAACCGCCCATCCGCTTTAATTTTTTTTCATCGTAGGTAAGAACGTGATCACCAATCCCGCCGGCCATTACAATCCGTTTAAAATCGCTTCCATAATTTTTGCGCAATTCATCGGCAAGAGGGTAGGGGACGCTGGTCCAGGTTTGCACCTCTCCGTTATTGGTTACGTTTTGAATAACCTGCGCTATGCGATCATAGTTTTTATGATTTTTATTGTAGGACACTTCATCATATATCCATAGCCCGATCAGCATCGCCACTGCCATCCCGATAGACAGACCGGTAATATTGATAAAGGAATGCATCCTGCTTTTCCGAAGATTCCGCCAGGCGATCTTCACGAAGTGTCCTGCGGGGAAATAGTTTTTTATCATGGGGGTTAATATTTTATTCGTGAGTGGTCAGTCGTGAATGGTGAGTGTTAAGTGGTAAGTAGTCAATGCGAGCTGTGTGTGCACTCACGACTCACCATTCACCATTCACCATTCGCCATTCACGTCCTCATTCTGTTCTAAGCGACTTCACTGGCTTGGTCCACGCTGCTCTTGCCGAATGATAACTCGCCGTAATGACTGCAGTAAGCAATATCACTAGTGCCGAGACCGCAAATGGGATTACAGTGAGATCCGCTTTATATGAGAACGCCTTCAACCATTTGTTCATAAAATACCAGGCAACCGGGAACGCGATGGCTGCGGCAATCAGCGTCAGCCATATATAGTTTTTAGTGATCAACGTAACGACTTCGGAAGTAGAAGCTCCGAGTACGCGCCGGATACTTATTTCTTTCTGTCTTTGCTGAGTGGTAAAAGCAGTAAGCCCAAGTAAACCCAGGCAGGTTATGATAATTGTAAGTATGGAGAATGAGGCGAATATTTTCCCTCGCTTTTGATCGGCGACGTATTGTGAATTGAAGTCTTCATCCAGGAATTTGTACTCAAAAGGCAATTGCGGAAAGTATTTTTTCCAGACAGCTTCGACTTTTGAAATGGAAGATTTAATGTTGCCCGTTTCCATCTTTAACTGGATAATATTGCCATTGGGCCCATAAAACAGCAATAACGGCGCAATGGGGCTATACAACGATTTCTGATTAAAATCGTTAAACACACCCACTACCTCGACATAATTTCCTGAGGTGTCGCCCGGGAATTTTATGCGCTTACCGATAGGTTCCTTCCATCCGAAGTGTTTAGCCATAGCTTCGTTGACCACAATACTGTGCAGGGTATCGGATAGCCCGGAAAAGTTTCTGCCTTTTGTCATTTTGACTCCAAGTGTGCTGAAGAAATGTTCGTCAACAGCATAACATTCCACAGCCTTGTCGATATATCCTTTATCGGTTTCTACTGTGAATAAATTGAGATTGACATTTCCGCCTCCGGGATGGGCATTGCCGGCTCCGACATCTTTTACACCTGCCAGGTTACGGAACTCGTTATTCATTGAATTTATTTTACCGCGTTCATCCTGGCCGGTGTTGACGGTCACGATCATTACCTGGTCTTTGTTAAAACCCAGGTCTTTCTTTCGTACGTAAGAAAGTTGCGAATAAACCACCCAGGTGCAGATAAGCATGACCATTGCAATGGAAAATTGCAGTACAACCAGCGTTCGCCTGAGGTTGATATTGCCCGAAGCTTTGGACAAAGCACCTTTCAATATGCCCACCGGTTTGAATCCCGAGAGATAAAATGCCGGGTAACTTCCTCCGACCAGGCCGGTAAATAATACTACTCCTACCATCAATAGAATATTGAACGGCTGAAACAATGTCTTCAATGGAAATGTCTTCCCGGAAAGTGTATTAAAGGTTGAAAGTAAAACCATCATTAATAAAACGCTGAGAAGGGCTGCTACGAGGGAAGTAAGGAGGCTCTCACTTAAGAATTGAGCAATCAACTGCTTTTTGGATGAGCCAGTTACCTTGCGGATGCCAATTTCCTTTGCACGGCGGGCAGATCTTGCCGTTGTCAGGTTCATATAATTGATGCAGGCGATCA
>DASSFT010000706.1:0-4751 GCA_035694045.1 Chitinophagaceae bacterium | reverse complement strand
GAAGATCTTTTTTAAAGTAAATCCTTTAGTCTTGGTAGCACCATTACTCATTTAGAAGCATTTAGGGATTTCAAAGGTAGTAAAAACAATATTGGTACTCCTTGTGTAATCCTCGTTTACCAACGAGTGTTTGCACCAAATTTTGGGATAAATGGCCGAAAAATAATGATGGAAACTTTGGCGACGAAAAAAGTTTCCATAGTTTTGCCGCTCATTTGTGTGATATGGATGTTAAAGAAAGAATTTTGATTAAGGCAGAAGAGCTGTTTATGCAATATGGTATCCGATCGGTATCTATGGATGATATTGCCAATAGTCTCGGGATGTCAAAAAAGACCTTGTACCAATACTATGCGGATAAGGATGAGCTGGTAGATGCGGTGGTAGATGGCCACATTTCAGGGATACAGGCTGATTGCCTGACCTGCCGTAAGGATGCAAAGGACGCTATCCATGAAATATTTATTACGATGGAACGCATCATGGATGAGTTCAGCAACATGAACCCCATGCTTCTGTACGACCTGGAAAAATTTCATTTCCGCGCTTACAGGCGGTTTAAAGATCATAAGGACAAGTTCCTCGCGCAGATCATCCGGCAGAATATTGAGTGGGGCATAAAGGAAGAGATGTACCGGGCAGATATAGACGTGGATATCATTTCAAAGTTCCGGCTCGAGTCGATGATGATACCTTTCAATGTTTCTGTTTTTCCTCCGGGCAAATACAATCTTGCAATCCTGTCCGAAAAGATTATTGAACATTTCGTGTACGGGTTGGCCACTATAAAAGGACATAAGCTGATCCAGAAATACAATGAACAACGACAAAAAAAATTGAATTATGCAGAAAGTAAAAAATAGAAGAGCGGCCTGGGTGCTAGCACTGGTCTTATTGCCCGCCATACTATCGGCACAGGTGGATACAGTAAGACCGAAAAAATATGAGATGACGGTCAAAGAGGCTGTGGATCTTGCCTTTAAAAACGTAGTTGAATTAAAGAATGCGATAATAGATTATCGTATCCAGGAGGCAAAGAACAAGGAGTTGACAGGACAGGCATTGCCACAGTTGTCGGGATCGGTGGGAGCGAATTATTATTTACAACTGCCCAAGCTTCTTTTCCCGCAATCTGATGAAGGCATTTACCAGGTGTTAAGAAGAGAGGGGCTGGTTTCCCCTACGACGCAGGCGCCACCTCCGACCCTCGTCCCATTCAGTTTCCAGCAACCCTGGAATTTGACAGCAGGCGCTACCCTTACACAGTTATTATTTCAACCGGATGTATTTGTCGGATTACAGGCAAGAAAAACTGCCTTGGGTTATAACCAGGCAGTAATTGAACAAAAAAAAGAAGGAATCAAAGACTCCGCCTATAAAAGATACTTCGCCATCCTGATCGCCCAGGAACAACTTCATTTCCTGAATGAAAGTGAAAAAAGACTCCAAAAGCTTTATCATGATGATTCAATCATGTTTAAAAACGGGTTTGCTGAAAAACTCGATCTTGATAAAGTGCAAGTGCAGCTTAACAACCTGCGTACAAATAAAAATGCGGTGGAAACCGGTGTGACGCTTGCTTATGCCGCTCTAAAATTTTCGCTGGGAATCTCCCAGAAAGACACGGTTGTTTTAAAAGAGGAACTAACCATGGAAACGCTGAAAAGAGAAGTATTGAGCGAAGGATTTAAGTATGAGGACCGGGCAGAAATAAGAACATTGAATACGCTCCAGGAACTGCAAAAGCTGGATGTCAAAAGATATAAAATGGGCTACCTGCCAACTGTGGCGCTTGCAGGAAATTATACGGTGAATGGGATGGGTCAAAAATTCTTTACTGATAATCACACCACCTGGTTCAGGAGCTCCTATGTCGGGCTAAATATAAACGTTCCGATTTTCACAGGATTCCAGCGAAAGTATAAAGTAGTAGAATCGCAATTAACACTGGAAAAAGTGACTAATACTATCGAGTTGGCAAAACAGGGAATTGACCTGGAACAGAAAGTGACTAAAGAAGTTTTCATCAATGCCCTGGTCAATCTGGATATCCAGCAACGTAACCTGATACTGGCTCAATCAGTATATAATACGACCAAAACCAAATTTGAACAGGGTTTGGGAAGCAGTTTTGAAGTACTACTATCTGACACTGACTATCAAACAGCACAATCGAGTTATTTCAATGCTTTATATGCTGCAACCGTTGCAAAAATCAGCTATTTAACATCACTTGGAAAATTACCATAAGGTATCTATGACCAATAAAAACAACATTATGAAAGAGGTTTTAAAAATCGTTTCGGCGGCACTATTCATTTTTATTTTGGCATCCTGCGGAAGCGGCGCCAAGGATAAGAAAGGCGATGTGGGAGATAAAAAGGTGGAACTGGAAAAATTGAGAAAGCAGAAAGGACAGCTTGATGCGGATATCAAGAAGCTTGAAGATGATATCGCGAAGCTGGATCCTTCATCACAGGAAAAGACCAAACTGGTATCTGTTGCCCCGGTTGCAGAACAGGATTTTACTCATTACATCGATCTGCAGGGTAGGGTAGAAGCAGACAATGCCATTAATGTCATGCCAAGAAGCCTGCCCTCACAGGTGAAACAGGTTTATGTAAAAAGCGGAGACTATGTAAGGAGAGGTCAATTGCTGTTAAAGCTTGATGATGCTCTTATTCAACAACAGATAGACGCAACAAACTCCCAGATAGCTTACGCCAAAAATTTATATAACAGGCGAAAGAATCTTTGGGACCAGGGCATTGGTACCGAAGTAGAGGTAATAAACGCGAAAAACCAGGTCGATAATGCGGAAAAGCAACTGGCATCGCAAAAGGAAAGTTTGCAAATGACATCGGTTATCGCACCCATCGATGGCCTGGCAGACGTAGTTGATGTCAGACCCGGAGAAACCTTTACCGGATGGAATGCCGCAGCTAATCCGCAGGGACCACAACTCAGGATTGTCAACAGCTCAAGTTTGAAAGTAATCACAGAGGTTCCCGAAAATTATGCCAGTCGCGTTAGAAAAGGATCTGCCGTCGTCATCACGATACCCGATGCAGGAAATGACTCGATCCGCTCAACAATATCAACTATCGGCTCATCTATCACTCCTACATCAAGAGGATTTTCTACTGAATCAAAATTGCCCTCAAAACCCGGGTACAGGATCAACCAGGTAGCCCTGGTAAGAATAAAAGATTATTCAGCTCCCAAGGCAATCACGGTGCCTATTAACGTGGTTCAATCAGATGAAAGTGGCAAATATGTTTACATAGCTGTGAAGGAAGGCAATGCCCTGAAAGCACGCAAGAGAAAGGTTGTACTGGGACAGACCTATAACACAGTGGCTGAAATAAGATCCGGTTTGACAACCGCCGACCAGATTATCACAGAAGGCTACCAAAGCGTGTATGACGGCCAGGTGATCACCACGGAAACAAAATAGGAGATTACCTGGAGCAGGGGCAATTGGGGGCCCGGGCCGTTACCTGCAATTTTTGACAATAAAGACGATTCAAAATTTATGATATGAAAGTATTAGAAGGAATCAGCAAAAAATTTAAGGAATTTAAGCCAACCAGCTGGGCTGTTGACAATCGAACGGCGATATATATAGTTGCCATCCTTATCACCGCATACGGGTTGTACAAGTTCAACACTATGCCTAAGGAACAGTTTCCTGATATCGTAGTGCCGACCATTTCTGTCACTACCATATATGTGGGCAACTCACCACAGGATATCGAAAACCTGGTGACCCGGCCGATTGAAAAGCAACTCAAAGGTATCAGCGGTGCCAAAGTGAATAAGATAACCAGCACATCACAGACGGACTATAGCCTGATCATTGTTGAGTTTGACACGGATGTAAAAACAGAGTTAGCCAAGCAAAAAGTAAAAGATGCAATTGATAAAGCAACTACCGATCTGCCCAACGACCTGACGCAGCAACCCAATGTGCAGGAATTTGACTTCAGTGAATTCCCGATCATGTTTGTGAATGTGAGCGGTGATTATGATGGGATAAAATTGAAAGAGTATGCTGATAAATTGCAGGACCGGTTTGAATTGCTCCCTGAAATAACCAGAGCTGACATTGTCGGAGCCCCCGAGAGAGAGATACAGGTAAATGTCGATCCCTATAAAATGACGGCGGCAAGAGTAGGCTTTAACGATATCGAAAATGCAGTCAAAAGAGAGAACAATGATATCACGGGCGGGTTGATCGAAGTGGGAACCATGAGGCGTACGCTAAGAATTAAAGGACAGTTCACCAGCGCCTCAAACCTACAGGACATCGTAGTCCGCAGCGGCGCCCAGGGTGCGACTGTTTATCTAAAGGATATTGCCGAGATCAGGGATACGATTAAAGATAAAGAAAGCTATGCCCGTCTCGACGGCAAAAACGTAGTAACGCTGAACGTTATAAAACGTGCCGGGGAAAACCTGATCAATGCGGCCGATAAAATAAAAGCCGCGGTAGCAGAAATGCAGCTTAATGAAGAGTTGCCTAAAGACCTGAAAGTAGTGATCACCGGTGACCTGAGCAAGCAGACAAGGACTTCGTTTGGGGAACTGGTTAATACTATCATTATCGGTTTTATCCTGGTGTTATTCATCCTGATGTTCTTTATGGGAGTGACCAATGCATTTTTTGTCGCATTGAGTGTACCCCTCAGCGTGTTTGTTGCATTTATGTTCCTGCCGGTTGCCAATGCGATCATTGGCACTACCGTGAC
>DASSFT010000705.1:0-6128 GCA_035694045.1 Chitinophagaceae bacterium | reverse complement strand
CTCAACTTATTTCTTTTTTGCAACTTTTTTCTTAGCTGCTCTTCTTTTTGGAGCTGCTTTTTTCTTAGCTGCTTTTTTCTTTACTGCCATTTTGTTTAGAATTTAATGTTTAGTAAAAATGGGTTAACGACAGTAAAAGTAATAATTATTTCATATTACCCAAACTTTTTTCCAATTATTTACGGTTGAGACAAAATGGTTATGACTGCAGCTTAAGCTTCAACAGGTGTAACAGAAACATAACTTCTGTTGTTTCTTCCCTTGCGAAACTCAACTACACCATCTGTTAAAGCAAACAAAGTATAGTCTTTTCCAACGCCAACATTTTTTCCAGGATGATAAACTGTTCCGCGTTGACGAACGATAATATTACCGGAGATGACAGGCTGGCCACCGAAAATTTTTACACCCAGGCGTTTGCTTTGTGAGTCGCGACCGTTCTTTACACTGCCTTCACCTTTTTTATGTGCCATGATTTTGCTTTTTGAATTTCAGGAACCAAATCACAAGTTCCAATTTGGTTCTTGGAATTTGGTTCTTGGATCTTATTATTTAATGTCTGTTACTTTAATTTTTGTATAAGCAGTACGATGACCTTTCTTTTTGTGAAAGCCTTTTCTTCTTTTTTGTTTGTAAGCGATCACTGTATCACCTTTAACATGATCGACGATCTCGGCTTTTACTTTTGTTTTGATGGCATCGCCAATAGATAATTTGCCATCGGCATCAACCAGCAACACTTCCAGCTCTACTTTATCGCCGGCCTTTCCGTCAACGTGCGGTACGTATAAGGTCTGGTCCTTTTCTACTTTAAATTGCTGTCCGCCAACTTTTATTACTGCTATCATATTTCAAAAAATTAGGTCCTGAAATCAGGGTGGCAAAGGTAAGGGTAAATTGTCAACCGGCAAACGCTGGATCAAAGTTTTATAACAGTCCAACAGGGCGGTTTGGCCCGGCTTTCCTTTATATTTGCAGGCCGAAGGGAGATCAGCCTTTTATTAGCTGAAAGTATGAAAATCAAGTCATTTTTAGCCAAGCCGTTTGCTTCCTATATATATAAAAGTATTCGCAAGGGGATGGCAACAGCTGTCCCGGACCAGGAAAATATCCTCAAAAATCTCATCAAAGTGGGGCGGGTCACCGAATTTGGCAAAAAAGCCGGCCTGGATAAAATAAACACCTACGAGGAATTCAGGCAGGCAGTGGCTATAAGGGACTACGAGGAGATGAAGCCTTATATCAGCCTCATCAAGGAAGGCAAGCATAATGTTCTATGGAAGGGAAGGCCGATCTATTTTGCCAAGACCTCCGGAACCACCAGCGGCACCAAATACATCCCGATCACTAAAGACTCCATTCCCAATCATATTAATTCTGCACGTAATGCCTTGTTATGTTACATGGCAGAAACCGGGAACTCGAAATTTGCAGACGGAAAGATGATCTTTCTTTCGGGTTCGCCCGAACTGGAACGTATTGGTGACATCCCGACCGGCCGGTTAAGCGGTATCGTCAATCATCATGTCCCAAGATATTTAAGAGCTAACCAGCTTCCCAGCTATGAAACAAACTGTATTGAAGACTGGGAAACGAAACTTAACAAAATCGTGGACGAGACCATCACCCAGGATATGACCGTCATCAGCGGCATTCCACCGTGGATGCAGATGTATTTTGATGAACTAATAAAAAGAAGCGGTAAAAAAGTTAGCGAGCTGTTTCCTAATTTCAGCGTAATGGTACAGGGCGGGGTAAATTTTGAACCCTATAAAGCAAAACTCTATGAAAGTATCGGGAGAAAAATGGATTGTATAGAGCTGTTCCCCGCCAGCGAAGGTTTTTTCGCATTCCAGGATTCGCAAGCGGTGGAAGGCCTGTTATTAAATACCAATAGCGGGATATTTTTTGAGTTCGTGCCTGCAGGTGAGATATTCAGCCAAACTCCCACGCGGTTGTCATTGAAAGATGTCAAAGTAGGAGAGAACTACGCCCTGATCATTAACAGCAATGCGGGTCTTTGGGGTTACAACCTTGGAGATACTGTAAAATTTGTCTCCACCGATCCTTATCGTCTCGTGGTGACAGGAAGAACAAAGCATTTCATTTCTGCATTTGGTGAGCACGTGATCGGCGAAGAGGTAGAGTATAGTTTGCTGAAAGCGGCCCAGGAGGAAAATGTGCACGTCACAGAATTTACGGTGGCTCCATTTGTCAGCGGCGGGGAAGGAAAGTCCTATCATGAATGGTTTATCGAATTTGAAAATACTCCCGCAGATATGCAACAATTTGCAAAAAAACTGGATGAAAACCTGCGGCAGAAAAATGTTTACTATGATGACCTTATCAGTGGCAGCATCCTGAAGCCATTAAGGATAAGGACTGTGCGGAAAAACGGATTTATTGATTACATGAAATCTGTCGGTAAATTAGGGGGTCAGAATAAAGTGCCGCGATTGAGTAATGACCGCCGAATCGTGGATGACCTGATAAAATGGGCAGACAACTGACAGTTGAGAACGCAGATCATCATGGTGATGATACATTATGTTTTGCGAAAATCTTGACATTCATAACAATCAGCGTTCTAACTTAGATGATATTTGAGGATGCAGATTATCATGGTGGTAATGATAGATTATGATCTGCGAAAATCTTGACAATCATAACAATCAGCGTTCTGATTAAAATACAAACATACCAGGATATAAACTACAGACCTTAATAAGCTGCTGAAGCAATGAATGCAAACCCAACGATAAGAAGAATTGCGATATTTGGTTCCACTGGTTCCATCGGCACACAGGCGCTGGAGGTCATTGCTGCCAATTCGGATAAATTTTCCGTTGAAATATTAACCGCGCATTCCAATCATGAACTTTTGTGTGAGCAGGCACTGAAGTTTAATCCGAATATGGTTGTGATCGGGGACGAAAAGAAATACCAGAATGTCAAGGAAGCGCTATCGTCAACCGATATTAAAGTTTTTGCCGGTGATAAGGCCCTCGAAGAAGTGGCAGGGATCGATTGTTATGATCTGATGCTTGCGGCGATAGTCGGCTATGCCGGTCTGCGCCCTACCTTGCAGGCTATCGGTATTGGCAAGCCGGTAGCGTTGGCCAATAAAGAAACCCTGGTGATAGCCGGCGATATTGTAATGCGAAGAGCTGTGGAGAACCGGGTACCGGTTATCCCTGTGGATTCTGAGCATTCAGCTATCTTTCAATGTTTGGTTGGGGAAATACGAAACAGGATCGAAAAAGTGATTCTTACTGCGTCCGGTGGACCCTTTTTGGGGCGCAAGCCAAACTATCTTGTCAATGTGAAAAGGGAACACGCATTGCAACATCCGAATTGGAATATGGGGGCAAAGATCACGATCGATTCGGCCACATTGATGAATAAAGGCCTTGAGATGATCGAAGCAAAATGGTTGTTCAATCTCCGGCCCGAGCAAATACAGGTGTTGGTTCACCCGCAAAGTATTATTCATAGCATGGTGCAGTTTGAAGATGGAAGTATTAAGGCACAGATGGGCCTGCCCGATATGAAATTGCCTATCCAATATGCCCTTTCATTTCCCAAACGAATACCTAACCAGTTCCCGCGCTATGATTTTAAGAAAGTAAATACACTCACTTTTGAAGAGCCAGACATAAGAACTTTCCGCAACCTGGTGCTGGCAATGGAAGCGCTGAATAAGGGAGGTAACCTACCTTCCGTTATGAACGCAGCGAATGAGATTGCAGTGTATGCATTCCTGAGAAACAGGATCAATTTCCTGGATATGACAGATGTGGTTGAAAAAACGATGCAGAAAATCCCTTACATCGAAAAGCCGACGCTCGAAGAATATTTCGATAGTGATGGAGAGGCCCGCAATTTTGCTGCTGACCTGATTCAATTGTGAGATTAGCAGCTTTTTGTTAGCCCACAGAGAACCGCTGAGAATACGCAGAGGACCACAGAGAAGTGTGCTAGTGAGAGCGAAGAATCCCAACAAGGACCGCAAGAGCCCTGTTGGGAGTAAATTCAAATTGCGATACCGCGGTTTTTGTGTGTTAACTATGTTTCCTAAGAAATTCAAATATTTTACAGGCGGGTCCGCGTTTCTCTGTTATTTGGCGGATATTTGCGGCCACATTTAAAAATAAAATTCCCTTCGGGCTTTATGAATAATTTATTAGCTATCGACTGGAGCGTTGTTGGTGTAAAGGCGGGACAGTTCATTCTTTCTTTTTCTATACTGATCGTTCTGCATGAGCTTGGACATTTTCTTACAGCAAAGCGATTTGGTTGCCGGGTAGAGAAATTCTATTTGTTTTTCAATCCCTGGTTTTCTTTATTCAAGAAAAAGATCGGGGAAACAGAATACGGGATTGGGTGGATACCTCTGGGCGGATATGTAAAGATCTCCGGGATGATTGATGAAAGCATGGACAAGGAACAGATGAAACTGCCGCCCAAGCCTTATGAGTTCAGGAGCAAACCGGCCTGGCAACGGCTGATCATAATGCTGGGAGGAGTGACGGTAAATGTGATTCTTGCTATCATCATTTTTATTCTGATAGCCTGGGTCTGGGGCGACCGGTATATTCCTATTAGTAACCTGAAGTATGGCGTATCGGCGGATAGTCTCGGGGTAAAGATTGGCTTACGCGATGGTGACAAGATTATTGCGGTAGGAGGAAAGCCCGTTGAAAAAGTAGGAACAGTTGGATCAGAGATCATCATGAGTGAAGCCAAATCGATCACAGTTGAAAGAGATAGTCAAAAACTCCAGTTGAACATACCACCGGGATTTATTGGTGACCTGAATAAAAACCGGCTGGGTGGGTTTTCTTATATACGTTTTCCATATATAGTGAAGAAGGTTGGCAAAAATGCAAGAATGGCCGGTACGATCTTAGAAGGGGATACGTTGATTGGCATTAATCGTGTGTATGGTCAGTTCAATACTGATATTGACAAGTTGCTGGATAATTATAGAGACCGGGTAGCAACGTTTATACTATTACGCAATGGACGGGACACTGTGTTAGCGCAAGTCTATTTTAATAAAAAAGGACAAAGCTATATTGAATTTACTCCTCCCGGAGACATATTGGGAACAAACCATACCACCTACACTTTCCTCGAATCGATCCCTGTTGGGTTTAAGAAATGTTGGGAAACACTGGGAAGATACATAACCAATCTCCGGCAGATATTTACTTCCAAGGAAATCAAAGCCAGGGATTCATTGGGCAGTGTCATCAGTATTGGCGGCATTTTTCCCTCCGAATGGGACTGGCAGAGCTTCTGGACACTTACCGCGATATTTTCAATCATACTTGCATTCATGAATGTATTGCCTGTTCCTGGCCTGGATGGAGGGCATGCATTATTTACTCTATATGAAATGGTGACAGGACGAAAACCCAGTGATAAGTTCATGGAGTATGCACAGATTGTAGGGTTTGTATTATTGCTTAGTTTAATGGCATATGCATTGGGGCTGGATATATGGCGAATTTTCAAATAAGAAATAGACATTAGCTCTTCAATAGATCACTTATATTTTCTTTTTATTCATCAATATTGTCTTTAACAAACGTATGCGTTTGATTTAAATCATTTATTCAGCGCTAATCTTACAATCGCGATTATAATAGAGTAAATTTGCATTGACAATTATCAAGTTTTTGGGGCTGTCCCGGTATTGACAGCATAGATCTTTGAAAGTGTAAGCATGCAGTGCGTTGTGTACTCTGCACTTTAATCTTGAATACTCAAACTATAAATGGCAATACTCAGTATGCCATGGCTGCCTAATCAGTGATTAGTTAGTCATTAGGGCCGCGGGTGCAGGTAGTTCTGTTACCAGGCTCCGCCGCCGACTTAAAAACAAAACAGAATGCTGTCGCGAAAGGCTGTGATCGCGGCAAAAGATCCCGAGCAATCGGGAATGCAGCTAGGCAAGGAATTGGTTTGTTCATTTCCTGTTTTTTGCCGACCCCCTAATAATGAAATAAGCATGTAGAAAGCTTTTGGGGAATATGTTTGGACGCGGGTTCGATTCCCGCCAGCTCCACTAATTGTCAATTATTCAATCCTCTACCTCTACGGGAATCTGTTTTGCAAACCAT
>DASSFT010000704.1:0-8701 GCA_035694045.1 Chitinophagaceae bacterium | reverse complement strand
GGATCATACCTGAAAACCCACGCCGGTATTGCCTGTCGTATTCGCTGTAATCGATCAGGAACGGGGAGACGACAAACGGTTTTTTGTTTTGTTTGATATGAAAAAGAATATCCGAAGGCCTTGTAATATTGGTGAAATGCAGGAGATCGTATTGCTCGTAGTTTATCTTCTCATTGGTGAGACAAATGTCAGCCGTTATACCGTAGTCAGCAAGATACCTGGCCGTCTGTGTTACCTGCACAGTATCACCCCCGGGTACGGTATGTAAAGTGGATCGTGTGATAAATGCAACTCTCATGGTTATTAAGGTATTAAAATCGGGAAAAAGAGCTAAAAAGCGGCCTCGCAATCAATAAAAATGTACACACAATGCCCCCTTTTTGAACGGTGAACAGCAGTGGTCCTGGCGGAGCCTTAATTTCTCGCCACGACGCAAAGCCGCAACGTGTGTGTGCTCATAATAAAGTCGTTGCGCCGTTGTCCCGCACCAATTGCGGGATGAAATCAAAATGACGCTATAGAAGAATGCCCGGCTTCAATTTGGGAACTATTATTATTATCTTGTGACTATAAACTACTATGAAGCATTATATCATTACCGGCGGGGCCGGCTTTATTGGGAGCAACCTCGTCAAAACCTTACTCCGGAAAGAGCCTGGTATCCGGATTACCTGTATTGATAATTTTGACCCGTTCTATCCTGCGAATATTAAAGAATTCAATATACGTGGGTTTAAAGATGATCCCGGCTTTCGGCTGGTCGACATTGATCTTGCCAGGGTCACGGCTGAAGAATTAGCCGATCTTATTCCTGATAAAGTTGATGCGATAGTTCACCTGGCGGCCAAGGCAGGTGTCAGACCCAGCATTGAAAACCCCCTGAGCTACCAGCAGGCTAATGTCATTGGTTTACAAAACATGCTTGATTTTGCCAAGTTGCAGGGTATACGTCAATTTGTTTTTGCTTCCAGTAGCAGTGTATATGGAATCAACGATCATTATCCCTGGAAAGAAGAAGAGAAACTGATGCCGATCAGCCCCTATGCCATGACCAAACTGGCGGGTGAAATGCTCGGGCATGTATACCATAAATTGTTTGGCATACGATTTATTGCATTGCGATTTTTTACGGTGTATGGACCGGGTCAACGACCGGATCTCGCCATACATAAGTTCATGAAGAATATTATTGCCGGCAAACCCATTATGATGTTTGGAGATGGCAGCACCAGCCGTGATTATACGTATGTGGAAGATACGGTCCAGGGTATTATCGGTTCCATTCATTATGATAAAACGGGCTATGAGATCATCAATCTCGGCAATCACTATACCATCACGTTGAAAGAATTGATTGAAGCAATAGAAAATATTACAGGAAAAAAAGCGATCATCGATCATCAACCCGATCAACCGGGTGATGTTCCGAAAACATATGCCGATATCGCCAAGGCAAAAGCCCTGCTCGGCTACGATCCTCAGACGCAGATACAGGAGGGGCTGAAGAAATTTCACGAATGGTTTAGGCAACATCAGGAGATGCTGGTGAGATAATTTTTTAGCCCAGCGCCAGTACTACTATCGTCCCGGTTGCGTCGCACACTTGTACGTCCATATCGCTATTCGGCTTAATTTTTTTAGACTGCGTCGGCAACGGCCGACGATTCCAATTCATCATCTGTTGCCTCGCAGTGACGAGTTCGTGGGGAGTTGTTGTCTGCCCGGATTGAACACCCAACCTCTTAGCGACGGACTTGCCAGCCGCTATCAATTCCAATTCATTTTGCACTGCCTCGCGAGAGCGCGTCACTGCCTCGCAGAGTCTTACGTCTTTGCGAGGGCTGCATACAGGTTCTTCGGTTTTGAAGTAATTACCCGCAGACCGACGCAAACTAGCCGACAAGAAAATTGAAGCTTCTTTTAGACTGCGTCGGCAACGACAACCTATTTCAAGTCATTTACTGTTGCCTCGCAGTGACGAGACGGTGGGAGGGTGCTGCGTTGGGGCAACGACGACTGTTTTCAATTGGCCTTCTGTTGCCCAGCAGTGACGGATTCGTGGGGAAGTTACAGTTCGAGCGGATTGAACACCCAATGATTGCTTCGGCAACGCTCAATTGCTCCGATTCGTCCTCTGTTGACTCGCAAAGAAAAGCCTCCCTTGCGGAAGGCTTGTTCGATTAGTAACTCACGATAAGAACTCTATGATAAGGGTTAGTTGAACACGATACCGGCCAACTCCAGGCTCTTTCTTTTTAATTGGCGCGTCGCGATATCTTCAATCACCGGCTCAGGAGTCAGTATCAACGAGGTGTTGTTTTCTCTCCACCAGTTATTTTCCTTTAATTCTTTGAAAGAAATAACTCCTACCAGGTATTTCCTGTCTTCTTCGGAGTGCCATTCTTCAATCCATTCAAATTTTTCACGGGGGACATATTTGAGATCATCAAAGCTGACGTATACACGCAGGAATACCTCCTCGCTTAGTACCTGTGGCTTGTGATGATACAGTTTCTTATACTCATATTTGTATTGGTATCTTAATGCCGATATATCACTCAGAACTGCTGAAGCGGTCGGCAAGCTGCCTGCTCCTTTACCATAAAAGAACTGTTTGTCTGCAAACCCGCTTTCGATCACCACACCATTGTACTCATTTTTTACAAATGAAAGGTGGTCATCAGCTTTTACAAATTGGGGCAGGACATAGGCAGCCACATTCCCATTTTCCAGCTTCTTGGCTTCGGCTACCAGCTTGATTTGCTGATTTTTTGCTTTGGCAACAACAGCATCCGCTGCATGGATATTCTGTATACCGTTGAAGAGAATATTTTCAGGCTTTTCTATAATGCCGTAAGCATGGGTTAGCAGGAAAGTCCACTTATTCACGGCGTCATAGCCTTCCACATCCAGTCTCGGGTCGCTTTCAGCAAAACCCTGCTGTTGTGCCAGCAACAAAGCCTGTTTGAAATCAAGATGCTCCTCGAACATCTTGGTAAGGATAAAATTGGTGGAGCCGTTTACAATGGCTTTGATCGAATGAAGCAGGTCATTGTCGTAATATTCTTCCAGGTTCCTGATAACCGGGATGGATGCACAGGCGGCTGATTCATATAAAAGAGATTGCCCGGTCTTTTGCTGGAGATCCAACAAGGCCTGCAAATTTTCCGCGATCATCTTTTTACTGGCACTCACTACATCTTTGTGGTTTTGCAGTGCCGTTGAAACGATTTCGAAAGCTGCTTTTGAATCATCGATCACTTCAACAATAACATTGATCTCGGGATCATTCAGCAGCTCATCCTTCTCAGTCGTAAATAATGAAGCCGGGGCATTACGTTTTTTCCCGGGATGTTTGATACAGATCTTTTTAATGCTTGCTTTCAACGAGGGTGTTTGCTGTAGTACCTTGTATAGCCCTTCCCCGACTACTCCGAAGCCAAATAATCCGATCGTTAATTTCTTATGAGTTTCCATTTTGTGATGTTTATTATCCTTGTTCATTTATATTTCGAAAACCAGTCAACCCGTTAACCTGTCAACTTATCAACCATTAACAACCTTCAAATGATGCGATGACCTATCGTTGATAAATTTTTTGAGGGCCGATTCTATTTTTTCATATTCAAGCAAAAAACCGTCGTGGCCATAGTCGCTGGCAATCGTCAGCAACTGGGCACCGTTGATCTTTTCCCGCAGGAATTCCTGCTCGGTGATAGGGTAGAGAACATCGGAACTAATGCCTATCACCAAAGTTCTCGCAGTTATCCGTTTCAATGCATTTTCCACACCTCCGCGGTTGCGCCCGACATCGTGGCTGTCCATGCTTTGTGTCAAACGGTAGTAGCAAATGGCGTTAAAACGGTTTACCAGTTTCAATCCCTGGTACCGCTGGTAGTTGTCGGAGGCATATTCTACATCTTTGCTTAGTCCGACAAACGCCTTATCCCTCGGTTGGGTAATATCGTAGCCATAGTAGGAACGATAGGAGAGTAAGGCGATCGATCGGGCGGCAGCCATTCCTTTTTGCCCGCCATCCTGTTTTCTTTCAAGCCAGGTAGCATCAGCTTCGATGGCCAGGCGCTGCGAGGCGTTGAAGGCAATACCCCATGGTGACAACACCGCATTGGTAGCGATAGGTACGATATGCTCAAACAGGTCCGGCTCTTCGATAGCCCATTCCAGCAGTTGCATACCGCCCGTGCTTCCTCCCAATGCCATAAATATCCTGCTGATACCAAGGGAATCTTTCAGCTTTTGAAAAGCTTTGATCATATCCCGGACGCTAAATACGGGAAACTCGTGGTAATACGGCTGATGGGTTTGAGGGTTGTTACTGAGCGGTGAAATGCTCCCATAGGGACTCCCCGGTTTGTTCACGCAAATAATAAAATACTTTGAGGGGTCGATGAATTTTCCCTCGCCGGCAAGTCCCGGCCACCATTCCAGCGGGTTGCTGTTAGCCGTCAACGCATGAAAAATCCATACCACATTGTCTTTATCGGCATTTAGTTTTCCATGCGTTGTATAAGCCAGGTGATAACCCGGAAGGGTTACACCTGACTCCAACGTAAATGATTCACTGTAGTTAAAAACGGAAACCATAATTATCCAACCAATTCCTTTGAAAATACTTTTTGAAATGCCTGTTCCAGGTCTGCCTTGATATCTTCAATGTGCTCGATACCTGCACTAATGCGGATCTGGTTAGGTTGTACACCGGCACTAACCTGCTCCTCTGTCGATAATTGTTCATGCGTAGTGGATGCAGGATGGATCACCAGCGTTTTTGCATCACCCACATTGGCCAGGTGGCTGATCAGTTTCAATGAGTCAACAAATTTGCTTGCGTTTTCTCTTCCTCCTTTTATTCCAAAATTCAGGATGCCGCCAAAGCCGTTGCTGAGATATTTTTTTGCCAGGGCATTGTAGGGGCTGCTTTTCAAGCCGGGGTATTCTACAAATTCTACGGCGTCATGTTGTTCCAGCCATTCAGCCAGCGCCAGGGCGTTGTCAACGTGACGTTGAACTCGTAAGGATAATGTTTCCAATCCCTGTAATAGCAGGAATGAATTAAATGGGCTCAAAGAGGGGCCAAAATCACGAAGACCTTCTACTCTTGCCCGGATTGCGAATGCGATATTCGGGAGACCAAGGGGATTGCCTTCGCCAAATACATCCCAGAATTTTAATCCATGATACCCTTCGCTAGGTTCGGTGAATTGGGGGAATTTCCCATTGCCCCAGTTGTAATTTCCGCCATCTACTATTACACCACCGATACTATTGCCATGTCCACCGATCCATTTAGTCGCTGATTCTACCACAACATGAGCTCCGTGTTCCAATGGGCGGAACAAATAACCCGCAGCACCAAATGTATTATCGACGATAAGGGGCAGGTCATACTCTTTAGCGAGGTCTGCGAATTTCTTAAAGTCCGGGATATTCAATCTCGGATTGCCAATCGTTTCAAGATAGAAGGCTTTGGTGTTCTTGTCGATGTGTTTTACAAAACTTTCGGCATCGTCACCATCAGCAAAACGGACCTCAATACCGAGGCGTTTGAAGGCCACTTTGAATTGATTGTAGGTGCCGCCATACAAATAGGTTGTTGTAACGAAGTTATCACCTGATTGGAGGATATTGCTCAATGCCAGGAACTGTGCAGCCTGGCCGGATGCGGTTGCCAGTGCGGCCACGCCTCCTTCCAGTGCGGCGATACGTTGTTCAAAAACATCCGTCGTAGGGTTCATGATGCGGGTATAGATATTTCCGAATTCTTTCAGCCCAAATAATTTGGCTGCATGCTCGGAACTGTTGAAACCGTATGAAGTGGTTTGATAAATGGGGACTGCCCTTGCTTTCGTCGTAGGATCGATTTGTTGCCCTGCGTGAAGCTGAAGTGTCTCGAATCGAAGATTGTTGCTCATAGAAATGTGTTTAAGTTATCGGAAGTTGTTTTGTAAGAAGTTGACCAATATGTCAGGCGGTCCGCCTTTCGGAAAGAGTAGATGTATATGCCTTACGGCATACAACAGATGCAGCAACAAATAATGAAACAAGAGATTATGGGATGCTGTGCTTTCATTTACTCTATAAAATTAGGGGACTACCAGAAATCGACCAATTTTATTTTATCAGTTTAAGAAAATTTTTATCTGCCAGGTCTTAATGTTGCCCCGGTCCTCTAAAGGATCATGGCCTTTTCGCCTGTGGCTGCGTGACGTATGTTCTCTATCCAGCAGTGGGAGGGTATTCCTGTTGCTACTAACAGTTGTTAATGATGGGAGCTCTCCATTTTCATTAAATGGTCCGGCGAAGCTATCATCAGCTGTAGTTGTTGACTGGAATGATTTTCCCAACGGCGACTTCTTTTTTTCCTTTGGCAGATCTTCCGATTTACTGTTGATATTATTGTCCATTGTTAAACAGTTTGTTCCGTTATGCTGAGGGGCATAACAGGGGATTTCAAAAATTTGTTTAGACAGTTGGCTACTTAAGAAGTGAAGCGGGGGATCTGGCGGATAAGCCGTGAAATAGAAAAGCTCATCCAGTTAAATCAGATGAGCTTTTGAATATGGTGTGAAAATATCTTAGAAGCTTTGGATCTGACTTATCTGTCCGCCAGCCGGCGGATGGAATTGGCACCTTTCCTTGCTTTACCGGCGCATTCGCCTTAAGTAAAGCTGGGAGGTTGTCAAGGCTTCATCGGGCCATTACCCTCTGCCTTTCTTGATAAGTAGTCGTTAAAAGAACTTGGCTCGCCTTAGCCGAGCAAGGCAAAGATAAGGTCGGCCATTCAGATAGCAAATTTTTTTGAGTAACCATTAAACCCTTCAACCTTTCAACGACAGGTTTCTTTGCAGCCATTCCTCCTGCGAGTTTGCTGGAGTTTCTGTCACAACCTTCTTTTCTATTTTTTCCTGTGCATTCATTATGGCCTGGCTGATCATTTTGTGCATGATCATGCCGTCTTCCTTCATACCCAACTGTTTCATCATCTCAATGATCTTGTCACCCCCGAAATGTTTGAACAAGGGTTCATCCATTGCTGAGTGAACAATCACTTCTTTTAGCTTCCAGCGCCCGAATGCATCCTGTTCTTTCCCAGGAAGCGGGTAGTGTTCGGCAAAGATGATTTTCCTGCCGGCTATTTCAGGGCCATTTACCTGTCTTGAAAAAAATAATGATACCGGCGACAACCCATTTTCTGCGAATACTGTTTGCAAATGCCTGTACGTTGCATCAAACCAGGTAATGATGACCAACTCCGGGTCCTGTTTCCATTCGTTGACGATGCCCTTCCATTTAGCCTCTTCTGACATCCAGATCTTATCGATCACTTTTACCGATCCTGTTTTCTTTTTAAAGAGGTTGAACATGGAGCCATCTTTTAATGGTGGGCAATAAAATTAGGTGGTGTCTCAGTTTGAAATAATCTCACGCAACGACGCAAAGACGCAACGTGTCTATCTTCGTAGTAAGGCCGTTGCGTCGCCGTCCCGCACAATTGCGGCATGAAAATAATTGGGACACTGCTTAAAATTGTTATTTAAAGATAGGCACAAAAAAAGGAGTCCCGCGCCAAGGCGAGGGACTCCCCAATGATCATTGGTGTATTAAAGAATTTAGATTTATTGCTGTGCAGGAACAGAAGACACAGCTACATCTGTTTTAGTGCCACTGTATTTCCAGGTCTTCACAGGTTTTACTTTTACCTTGGTAGTTCCTTTTTTACTTTTCGTTTTCGTTTTTACCACTGCTTCTTCTATAACAGGCTCAGGCTGGGTAAAAGCTGAAGCAGGATCATCATTGTTGTATTTGCAACCGATACATACATCGATCGTGTTCGCATCCTTATCATAGATAAGTACGCCTTCTGCCAGATCTTTATCATCAGCTGTTTTTTGAACCGGTATCATATAGGTGCTGGGAGATTTTCTCAGGTAGGCTTTGATCCTTCCCTGCGGTAAGCCTTCTACCCATACTACGCCCTTGTTGGCTTCATCCAGTGTGATAGTAACCTCGGAAGAGGCAGCTGCAGAATTATCCATAGCTTCTGTAGTTGAAGCCTTATTCACGGCTGTTACGCTGTAGTGGCCAATGACGGGAAATATTTTTTCTGTTGTCAGCGGCTCGGGCATGGGCAACATTTTATATTTATCGGGACTCCAGTTGTTCCACCTGTCGTTACTTGTAGTGGTAGCAACTGTATTTGTAAGGGGTTGTTTCGAATCAGCCTGGTTAAGAGCGGGCTGCCGGGATTGATCCGATGCGGGTTGTTTAGATGAAGTATCGTTCTGGGCATTTATTGAGGCAGTAAATAAAAACAATACTGCTCCCAGTATGATAGCGGTTTTTTTCATAAGTTATGCTTTAAGAGGGTTAAATAATCCGTTCGCCTCTCCTCTTTAAATATTATGCCAGAAAACCTTTTTGTGGAAAACTCCGAAGTTTTGCGAGCCCGGGCGGTATTTTCCGTAAAAAAGCTGAGGGGAGGACAGTTTTTTCAAATAACTTTTTCTCGTGCAGCTTGTTTTATCTTCGCTGACCTGAATTTATATGAGTGTAAAGAATAATGGAAACAGCGGGAGCTTTCCCGAAAATGATGCGATCGATGTCTACGGTGCCAGGGTACACAACCTTAAAAACATAGATATTTCAATTCCCAAGAATAAGTTGGTGGTGATCACCGGTA
>DASSFT010000703.1:0-3973 GCA_035694045.1 Chitinophagaceae bacterium | reverse complement strand
GACGTCTCGTTATTGGTTCAGGTATCGGTGCCGGGCTTCAGTTCAAAGGCGATTGTGCCATCTACAACTACGGCACCTTTGAATTGCAACGCAATCTTACGCTGGAAAATAATGCCTCTGCTGCTACCCCTAATATCGTGTTCAACGTTCTCAACAATTCCGTTTTCAAAATGTCGAACCAGTATTTCGTCATCAGCAATGCTTTTTCAAAGTTCATCAATAACGGGAGGGCCGAGTTCTGGGGTATCATCACGGATAACCAGTCCACCCCGGGTTGTGTTTGCCTGGGAGATGGCAGCGCTACTAAAATGGCAATATTGATCAACAAAGTCAATAATACTTATACAGCGCCGAGCGGCAATGCCTGTGTGCACGTGTACCAGTTCTCCGAATTCTATGGACAACTTACCACCAGTCCAACAGTATTGGTATGTGCAGGAAGCGGGCATACTTCCAATTCAAGCTGTATTCCTTTTGGTTGCCACCCTAATTATTGGGGAGCCGCACAAGTATTTACCAACTGCCTGGGTTGTGCCGCTATCGCTGTCCTGCCTGCCCGGTTCGTTTCATTCAGCGCCTCTAGCGATATTGATGGCAGCAATAAGCTACAATGGGAAATGGGGTCTGATCAGCCAGGCGTTTTCGAGATCATGCGATCGGCAGATGAAAAGAACTTTTTTTCAGTTGACAGTCTTTCCTCGCCAGGAAGCGGCAGTCCCATCTTTAACTACGTTGATAAAAATCCTTTACCCGGAAAAAATTATTATATGATCAGGTTTACCAACAGTCAAACAGGAACCATATTGAACAGCAAAATCGTTAAGGTTGTTTCGGAGATTATGGTAGGTTTCAATATCTATCCTGTTCCTTTTGACAATAAATTCTTCATTAACTACCAGGAAGGAACTCGCCCGTTGCAGGTATTGTTGACCGATGTTACCGGCAGGACGATACAAACTCATTATGCTGTTCGTACGCAAGACCAAACGGTGGAAGTGGACGTGCTTGATAAACTGCAAACAGGTCTTTACATTATTCATTTGCAAACCGATAAAACTGTAGTGGCAAAAACGGTTTTCAAACGATAGATTAATGCCCGGGGTAATGATAAGGCAGGATGATGGAACAGAATGCCTCGTGGTTCTAAACGATAAGTTACCCCGGCTTTAATTAAAAAGGAACCTTCAATGTCTCAGGATGCTGTTGCCCGCAGAACAATCGAGACATCGCTTTTTATCACAATACTCATTTTTCAATTCAATCAGGGCCTGCGAATCATAGGCGTTTTTATTTTCGATGCCGATAAAATGAAAGCCCCGGGTGATGGAATTGTTTTCAGACGCACTTTCCCCTAGCCATTGCAAGGCCTTGTCCTTGTATTTCTGCTCGCCATGATAATTGCCATAGGCAAATAAGACGGGCACTACGGTATTGATAATGATGCTGTCGATCATAGAGGAACCCAGTTTTTTTTCCTTGAAAGCGGAAGGCTCGTCAAACCGGTAATGGTAGTGCCAGTAATCATTCGCCGTCACGTCCAGCCATTGTTTAACATCTTTTATTGAATCGGCATCCTTAATTTTAGAGAACAAATGTGCTGACTCATGGACAAGCTTAGCCAACTGGACGAGACGGATCGTGGGAAAATTTCCCGGCCGCATGCGAAGAAAAAGGACCGGAACTGGGCATGGTTTGAGCTTGTGTTTACTTTTCTGGAAATAATATTCCTTGCGTAAAAGTTTAGGATAATCTTCTTCAAATTTATTATCAAGCAGCCCCGCCTGTCCAAGCAGCAAGGCCTCGAGCTGGTGTATCTGTTGTTTTTGTTTAGCCAGGATGTTCAGGGGAATTGAGCGGGCTATGGCCTCAAAAGCATCAGCGTTTACTTTCATTCCAAAACTGCGGGCCAGCAGCCACCAGAATATTTCTTCCCAGTGGTAATTGTTTTGCTGCAGGTAATCATCAACGGTTTTGGCCTTACGCAAGAGTCGTTCAGCGACAAGCCTTTCCTTCCAGCTCTTCCAGGTAATATCCTGTACCGTTTGAATGCTTTTTTCGCAGGCAATAAATGCCGGGGAGTTCATCAATTCTTCGTAACGCTGTAACAGGATCTTCGGAACTCGTTCTTTCAGTTCGATGACAGGGATATTGTTTGATGTTGTATCATTTTCCCAGACTACGTGCAGGACTACATTGTTGTAATTACTGTCGTGCTGGTGATCATGTCTGTTCCAGTCTGAAGTCCTGGTATGCAGTTCCACCGTGCCTGCCCAGGTGGTATCCCCAATTTTTATTTTGGCCTGTGCAAAATCAGGCCCCTGGTTGGTATTATAGAGGCCCGGGGTAAGAACCTGTACGGTCTCCCCGGAGACTGCAGCCAATTCGCTTTTATTATAATACTGGAACTGCCAGATGAATTGCAATAATCGCTCAGTCATGAAGGTTGAACATTCAAAGTTGAATGCCTAAGGTATTCCCGGAAATTCAACCCTCCATGGGTAAAAAAACAATTTTGACGTTGAAATCAACGAAGCAGAGCGGAGAAACAGAGCGAGAGCGGGTGCTCCAATCCAGCATCCAGTATCCAGCATCCAGCATCCAGCATCTAGCATCCCAATGTTATTTTTAAACTATCGACTATCGACTTGACTCTTCACTAACGACTATTAACTGTCTTACCACTCTACTCACCGGCAATCCCATCACATTATAAAAATCACCCTTTACCGATTTAATACCCACAACACCTATCCATTCCTGTATTGCATAGGCCCCTGCCTTATCATAAGGTTTGTATTTGTCGACATAAAATTCTATTTGCTCTACTGTAAGTTCATGAAATTCCACCTCTGTGATATCTGCGAAAGCCCACTCCTTTTCTCCTTTACGGATCACTACCCCGGTTATTACGCGATGTTTTTCTCCTGACAAAGCAATCAGTATACTGATTGCCTCTTCCCGATGAACGGGTTTGCCGATAATATTGTCGTTCAATACCACGATCGTATCTGCCGCAAGTATTACATCATCGCTGCTCCTGATTTGTTGCACCGCCAATGCCTTATTGCGAGCGATATGAACGGCCACTTCCTCCGGCTTCAGTCCTGGAGGAAATTTTTCATCCGTTGATTTTAACACCACTTCAAAGGGTACCTCGGCCCATTCCAGTAGCTGTTTACGTCGGGGCGATTGCGATGCCAGGATGATTGTTTTCATAAATAGAAATAGAAAAAGATCATGGAAAGAATACCAGCCAGCATAACGAGTTTGATACCGGTACTTAAACGATGATATTCCGCTGCTGTTGACGCTTTAAACAATTTTCGAAAGATCAACAACAAGGGAACAATGATCAACAAAATGCCATAAGCTACCAGTCCCCACCAGCGGAACTGGAGAACATAGATCATCAGGGTGATCAATATCACGATCAGCACGATCATCCATACGGCAATATATACTTTGCTGGCATTGACACCCCATGCGATTGGCATGGAACGGGAGCCATACCGTTCATCGCCTTTTATGTCTTCAATGTCTTTGATTGCTTCCCGTATCAGGGAACAGATAAATGCAAAACCCCCATACAGGAATGCCAGCCTGAAAAACTTGGGCTGCGCATGGTTGCCTAACTCGATCGCATTGACAGGCGATACCTTTGAAAAAAATATGATCAGTATTGTCCAGGCTGTAAGCAGGGAGATGACGATATTCCCGATAAGCAGGCTCTTCTTGAAATTGGTGGAATAAAACCATAAGAGGGCAATGCAGGCGATGTTGGCCAGGATCAGGTACCATTTACTCAATACCGGCAGCGCCAATACAGTAAACACCAGCCCGGTAAAACTAAGGATAAAATGCCAGGCAATAGCCCAACGGCGATGGATGAGTTTATCAACTACCATCTTGTCCGGTTTGTTGATCTCGTCGATATTGATGTCAAAATAATCATTGATAATATAACCGGCCGCCG
>DASSFT010000702.1:0-6255 GCA_035694045.1 Chitinophagaceae bacterium | reverse complement strand
GAGCGTCACTGGCGGAAGTGGATATTGACAGCATGGAATTAGATGAATTCTTCAGTGATCTTGACCTTTTTCTCGACTCCATTTTGTCTCCAAGGAGCTACGCTCTCCTGAGCCTGTCGGCCACCCAGGGATATTTTACTTTTACCAATAAGAACAATAGCCGCAGCAAAGAACTGAAGAAAACGATCTGGTCGCCTACATTCGGTTATTATGATAAAAACGGTCTGGGTATCACCCTTTCCAGTTTTATGATACGGGATAGTGCCAGGCGGTATTTTTATCAAATGTCAGCCACACCTTCTTACGATTATATCAAAAACAGGAAGTTTGCCACCGGGGTATCTTTCACCCGGTATTTTACCCGCAATCGACTTCCCTTTTATACTTCACCGTTACAAAATGAGCTGACTGGCTACTTTCTCTGGCGCAAGGCCTGGTTACAGCCCGGTATTGCGGCTAACTATGGGTGGGGAAGCAAAACCGAATTCAAAAGAATAGAGGTCCAATACATCAAAATAGTCGAAGATGCGGCTACTGATGGATTAATAAGACAGGTGGAGACGGCAACGATCATCTCAAAAAACAGGGAATCCATCGTTGATTTCTCTCTCAATTTCTCTTTGCGTCATGATTTTTACTGGCTGGATATTTTTTCAAAGAAAGATCATATACGTTTTTCACCTTTATTATCCGCGACGGGTGGCACACAGAAGTTTGGTTTCAATCAATCTAACACTCCATTAGGGAACGTGCGGGCCGCTGCATTCAATAATTTCAATAATACAGGGGAAGTAAGCCTGTTGCAAAAATTCCAGCTTCTTTATGCTACACTGTACCTGCGCGGTGAATATTCATTCGGAAAATTCTTTGTACAACCGCAAGTGCTTTTCGATTGCTACCTGCCCGGCAAGAATAATCAATTGACTACTTTATTTTCCGTGAACACGGGATTTATATTTTAATTTGTTAATCTGTTCATCCGTTAATCAGTTCATCCGTGTATCCGTGGCATCTCTTCACCATTAAACCTTTAAACCGCTAATCCGTGTATCCGTGGCTTCAATTCATCCGCGGCATCCTTCGATCGAATCCGTGAAATCCGCGATTAGAATCCGCGCAATCAGCGCTCCTTGATTAAGAAAACCTTCACAACCCCCCAGCAATATTATTTCTCGAATTTTGTTTTACAATTCATAAAACAATACCCTCGTTAATGGAAATTAACAGGTCGTTTGGGTGACTGGCATTATCATTGAAATTGTTTTTAATATTTAATTGAAACTTTTACCGAATAAAAAATCTTTAAAATTTATGAAAACAAAACTATTCCTTCCTCTCATTGGCGCTCTTGTTTTTTCACAAGCTTTGATGGCCCAGTTTCATGTAGGTATTAAAGGCGGCGCCAACATTGTGAAAATTGAAGGCGTATCATTCAAAGACCAGTTCAGGTATGGCTACCATGTGGGAGGCTTTGCTGAAATTGGCCTGGGAGATAAGTTCCAACTCCAGCCCGAAGTTTTATGGAACCAGGTATCCACCAGTGTCGACAGCAATTACAAACATGTTTACCAAAATGTGTTCAACTCCGATCAAAGCACGGTAAAGCTCAATTATCTTTCTATTCCCCTATTGCTGAATTACAAACTGATCGGTAATTTCCTATCCTTGCAGGCGGGTCCCCAGTTTGGGATTTTGATCAGCCAGGACAAAACTTTGTTGCAAAATGGTGGCGATGCCTTCAAAAAAGGTGATTTCTCCCTTGTGGGAGGCGCGCAGATCAGGCTCAGCGCTATTCGGTTAACCGGCCGTTATATAGTTGGCCTCAACAACATCAATGATATCGATAACCAGGATAAATGGAAAAGCCAGGGATTCCAGGTATCACTTGGACTGGCACTATAATAAATCATACAGGTATTTTATAAAGAAAGATCTCCCGCCAAACCGGGAGATTTTTTTTCCCGGGGACTGCCATTACAGCAATCTTGACATTTATTATCCTACGGCATAAATCTTGACGACTGTTTAATCCTTCTTACTTTTGCTGTTCGCAGGAATGGAATATAACGAAGACCTAAATATGAACCTGGAAAAATTACTTTCACGCCCGGAAGACGACATGGATTTTTTGCCCATTATTCCTTTGAACGAAAATGAGCAGGAAGAAAGCAACGGCATAGAAATACCTTCCGAAATAGCACTACTTCCTTTGCGCAATACCGTTCTTTTTCCGGGTGTTGTACTGCCAATTACCGTTGGCCGGGATAAAAGTATCAAAGCGGTCAATGATGCCTATAAAGGCGACAAGCTGATCGGTGTGGTGGCTCAGAAAGACAGCAACGTGGAAGACCCCGGTATTAAGGACCTTGAGCAGATCGGTACAGTAGCCAAGATCGTCAAACAAATAAAAATGCCGGACGGGGGCACTACCATCATCATCCAGGGGAAGAGCCGTTTTGCGATCGATACTATCGTAGGCGAAGACCCATACTTCAAGGCCAAAATCCGCCGGATAGATGAAGAAGAATCACCCAAGGATTCCGACTTTGATGCCTATGTAGCCAATATCAAAGACCTGGCGACCGAGATCATCCAGCTTTCACCGAATATCCCGGCAGAGGCTTCCATCATACTTCGCAATATCGAGAACCCTTCTTTTTTGATCCATTTTGTTTCCAGCAATCTTAATACAGATCTCAAAGAGAAGCAGCGTTTACTGGAATTGAATCAGATCCGCCAGCGTGCCGACCTGTTGATGCAATTATTGCAAAAAGAACTGCAGTTTGCGGAATTAAAAAACAAAGTAACAACCAAAACAAGAACAGAGATCGATAAGCAGCAACGGGAATATTTTTTGCAACAGCAACTGAAAAGTATCAAGGAAGAACTTGGCGGCGACTCGAATGTGCAGGAAGTAAAAGAAATGCTGAAGAAAGCAGAATCAAAAAAATGGCCGGCTGCTGCCAAAGAACTGTTTAAAAAAGGAATAGAAAAGCTCGAGAGAATGCATCCCAGTACGCCTGACTATTCTGTCGTCTACAATCATCTTGACCTGATGCTTGATCTTCCCTGGGAAGAATATACCGAGGACCATTATGATCTGAAAAAAGCGAAAAAGGTGCTCGATAACGATCATTATGGCATGAACAAGATCAAGGAGAGGATCCTGGAATACCTGGCCGTATTAAAACTAAAAGGGGATATGAAGAGCCCGATCCTTTGTTTTGTAGGTCCCCCGGGAATAGGTAAAACATCGTTGGGCCGGAGCATTGCCAATGCTATCGGAAGAAAATATATCCGGCAAAGCTTGGGCGGTCTGCATGACGAGAGCGAAATACGCGGTCATCGCAAAACATATATCGGCGCCATGCCCGGAAGAATACTTCAATCTCTCCGCAAAGTCAAATCATCCAATCCAGTGATGATACTGGATGAGATTGATAAGATAGGCAGCGATTTTCGCGGCGATCCCAGCAGCGCTTTGCTGGAAGTGCTGGACCCTGAACAAAACCATACTTTCTACGATAATTACTTGGAAACGGAGTATGATCTGAGTAAAGTCCTGTTCATCGCTACCGCCAATAATCTACAGAACATTCAACCGGCATTGAGAGACCGCTTAGAGATTATCGACCTGAGTGGTTATGCAGTGGAGGAAAAAATAGAAATAGCCAAACGTCACCTGGTACCCAAGCAGAGAAGTCTTCATGGGCTGAGCACGACTACTTTTAAGATCAACGATAAAGTACTCGAAAAGATCATCCAGGACTATACAAGGGAAACCGGTGTTCGTGAACTGGACCGCCAGTTGGCTGCTATCATGCGCTACCAGGCGAAGCAATTGGCGTTAAAAGGAAAAATAAAATCGTTGTTGACGGCCCAGGATATTGAGAAGATACTTGGCAAATCGAAATATAGCAACGAAATATATAAAACGGCTAACATGGCCGGCGTAGCTGTGGGCCTTGCCTGGACTTACGTAGGAGGTGATATTCTTTTTATTGAAACCAGTTTGAGCGATGGAAAAGGAGACTTGAAATTAACCGGCAACCTGGGCAACGTCATGAAAGAAAGCGCCAGCACCGCGCTTACTTACCTTCAATCCAATGCATCTAAATATTCACTCGACCCGAAATTATTTGAAAAGAAAAATATTCATATCCATGTGCCCGAGGGAGCGGTTCCCAAGGATGGTCCGAGTGCCGGTGTAACAATGATGTCAGCCATTGCTTCTGCATTGACGGGAAAAAAAGTAAAGCCATTCCTTGCTATGACCGGTGAGATCACTTTGCGTGGACAGGTCTTGCCTGTCGGTGGCATCAAGGAAAAAGTACTGGCTGCAAAGAGGGCGGGGCTAAAAGAGATCATCCTTTGCTGGCAGAATGAAAAGGATGTGCAGGAAATAGAATCTGAATTTATCAAGGGAATAAAATTTCATTACGTTAAGACGATGAACCAGGTGCTTGAGCTGGCGCTTGGGTAGCGGCAAGGCGTCAGGCCGGTCATTAGCTTTCTGTAACCTTTTTCTTGCAACGGCCAGACGCCTTGCCGGCTGACCGGTTAAGCAACGATCTTATACACTTCAAATGCCTCTGCAAAATCCGAATTTGCCTGCACGCCTCTTACTTTCGCCAATGACCGGATAAAATCTTCCTGCATATAATTGCGATGCGATTGTGAATGATATTCTTTTAACGCACCTGCTTTTTTAGAAAGATCGTTTGCGGATAAGTTGATAAAAAAGGGAGAAGTAAAAGGAGGATGATTCCAGGGAAGCTCATAACCCAGCAATGAGCTGTTCTTAAAAGCTCTTAACGCTTCTTCATGTATCACCCCATGGTCCTGGTGAATATCTGCTACGGAAGGAATAAATACCAGATCAGGGTTAATTTTTTTGCCGATCGTTACCAGTTCTTCCAGTATTTCCTGGCGATGTTTCGGAAATACTCTTACCTCGAAATCAAATAACATCAGGTTGGTTGAGGGTATACCGAGAAATGCGGTTGCTTTTTTACATTCATTTGCTAATGTATCCCCCGGCAGACCCGGTGGCAGTGATTTGGAACAAAGCGAAAAGGCGGCATAGTATACTTCTTTTCCTTCACTGGTAAATTTTGCAATACTACCTCCGCAACCCAGTTCACCGTCATCAGTATGAGGAGCCAGTACCAGTATTTTCCGGGGATTGAACATAAACGGGCTAAAGATATTACGGATTATCCATTATGATCGTGGTATCTTTTAAGTATGGCAGGCGTTGACCAAAAGATGTGTTCAACACTGTCCTTAAAAGATTCACATTGGTCAGGCTGTCAGTAAATGCTGAGTAGTCGTTGCCAGGTAAATGAATAGATACCAGGTTACAGAAATAATATTTTGGATCGACCTGTCCATTAAAATGCCGGAAGCCATGATCACCCATTAAGATGACTATGGGGGGATGAGGCGAGGATGTCAGTATGTGATCGATTAATCCCAGCAGCCGTGTATTGACATACTGCAGGTATTCTGTGTAGTGCTCCCTGTTTGTTTGATTGCCTTCTGTCAACGTTTCAAAAGGGAATTCATTCCCGTTCCTGTCATAATAGTAAGGATAGTGTGGCATCATCAGGTGAGCCAGCACAAATTTGGGTTGATCTATTCTTTGCTCAATGGTTGAAAGGGTGAGCCCATACAATTTCTCGTTATTATCCCTGCTGAAATAGGCGTCTTTCCGGATCTCGCTTTTTGATTTGAATTTAGTCACCAGCAAAAAGCGCAACTCTTTTCTCACCCGGCTGAGAAAGGTCTGCCCCGTGATCAATCTTGTTTTATTGGGTAAAAAAGTTTCCCGCGTATAACTGGGCTGTCCTTTAAAATCAATGTAAGAATAGTTATAAAACCGGTAGTTGTGATATTGTAGAAAGGAAAGAAACCTGTTGTCTCTTATCGTTTCGTAGGTATGACTCAACACGGTCTGCCTGGCCGACATATCCAGGTAATCCATGTTTAGCGTGGAAGCTACGGAATAAGGGGTGAAATTATAGTTACTCGAACTATTGGGTATGGTATGAAACCCGCGTTTCTTCAACTGGTTCAGAAAAGCTGAATCGTCAAAATGAAATAGCTCTTTTAATTCACTGTTTCCTATATATTCATCGGCGATGACCAAATATACATCGGGCCGTGAACAATTATCGCAGGAGACAAACTCTTTTGACAGGCCGGTGGCGGGCTCACGCATGATTTTACTGGCCAGTCCTACCATATCGATAA
>DASSFT010000701.1:0-3652 GCA_035694045.1 Chitinophagaceae bacterium | reverse complement strand
CAAGAACCAAATTACAAGAACCAAAAAAATTCGAAACAAAAAGCACGAAATCCGAAAATTTGTAGGTATCACTCGAATTCAGTTAGACATATTTGAAACAGCCAAATTCCAATCCCGCCACTTGGCGGGACAAAACCTGTAGGTATCATTCGATTCAGCTTAGATACACTTAAAAAAGACCCAAATCTGAACGTTTAAAAGTTCTCCGATCTTTCGAATTTTGTATTTAAGTTTTCGTGCTTATTTGGTTCTTGGTTCTTGTTATTTGGATTCTTTGCTTTCGGGGGAAATAAGAAAGGTGAAGGCTGTTTCTCCTTCACCTTTTTACGACGGGAAATATCACCCGCCAAAGCTAAGCAGCAATCGCTGCTGAATTGTAATACTCTAAGTTAAACACTATTTTGAAAAAACCATGCCGCTTTTTTGCACCTGGAAATGTGCATAAAAAAAGCAATTGTCTTAAATATGCAATTTTTCTTTTTTAGCCAGTAATTCTTCTACCGTTTCACGGTACATTTCGTCGGGAACGCAACAATCTACCGGGCATACCGCTGCACACTGGGGCTCTTCATGAAAGCCCTGGCATTCGGTACATTTATTCGGAGTGATGTAATAGATGTCATTAGCGACCGGCGCATTCTTTTGAGCTGCATCCACGACCGTTCCGTCCACCAGTGTATAGGGTCCTTTGACAGAAGTTCCATCGGCAATCGCCCATTCCACGCCACCTTCATAGATAGCATTATTGGGGCATTCTGGTTCGCAGGCGCCACAATTGATACATTCTTCAGTTATCTTAATAGCCATAATACCGGGGTTAAAGTAGTTGAGGTTATTTTTGTGGCTAAGTTATTGTAAAAATATAATCCTGCAAATGATTTTGAGCCAACGTATTGATCTATTGTCCAGGCTTGGGGCCTATATGTTATCAGATAATGAAGAATGGGAGGAAGCCCGGGCCAAGGCCAGCCGGGAGAATCCCTGGTTTATCCCTGAGTTTGTTAAGCTTGCCGGGGACAATATAGCCAGGGCTTTTTTACAAAATGATTTGCTTCAAAACTGGGTTTCGGCCTATCAGCTTCTTCCCACAAACCCTCATCCGAAAAAAGTTGGGATCATAATGGCCGGTAATATCCCGCTGGTAGGGTTTCACGATCTTTTATGCGTTTTTATTTCAGGGCATAAGGCCATTATTAAGCCTTCTTCCAAAGACGATGCGCTTATTCGGCATCTTGTAGAAAAAATCCGGGAATGGGAACCAGAGACCGCTGAGCTGATCCAATTCGCCGAAAGATTGAAAAATTGTGATGCCTATATCGCCACCGGCAGTAATAATTCGGCTGGTTATTTTGAATATTATTTTAAAAAATACCCGCACATCATCCGGCGCAACAGGACCTCGGTGGCCATTTTAACAGGCAAAGAAACCCGGGATGAATTGGAAAAACTGGCGGATGATGTATATCTCTATTTCGGATTGGGCTGCCGCAATGTATCCAAGATCTTCGTTCCCACAGGCTATGATTTCATTCCTCTCCTCAGGGCTTTTGACAAATACAACAACCTGGCCGACCATTCGAAGTACATGAACAACTATGATTACAATCTTGCCATCCAGATCCTGAACAAGAAATTCTATATGAGCAACCCCTCCCTGCTGCTGGTGGAAGACGTTTCTCCATTCTCACCTATCAGCCGGCTCAATTATGAATTTTACGACGATCTCCGGCAACTGAATGAGCGACTGAAAAAAGACTCCGATATCCAATGTATAGCAGGAAATGACCACATCGGCTTCGGGCAGTCACAATATCCCGGCCTGGCCGATTACGCCGACGGCGTGGATACTTTAAAATTTCTGACAAACTTGTGAAGAACGGGTTCTCAGTTTTACGATTTATTAATAAATTTGTAGACAACTACGAAAGGCTTAGTAAATGATATGTTAAACTGAATAAACGGGGCTTCGATCGGTTTCAGACTTCGTTATTTTGTAAAGCAAAGGCATAAATTTTGACAATAACCTTCCGCAAATCATCAGACAAATAAAAAAGGAAAACACGACTATGAAATTTAAACAAATCATGCTGGTTGTTGCTGTCAGCGCGGCTTCCGCTGTTGGCAGTGTGTGGATCTTTAATAAATCTACTACCCAGAAAATCGCCGGCGTTCAATCAACGAATGGCAGTCTTCCTGCAAATTATGCACGTTACATGGGAGACAATGTGGCCGGAGCGCCCGCAGATGCCATCGACTTTACAAAAGCTGCGGCAACCGCTGTTCCCGCAGTTGTGCATATCAAGACGAAAATCCCTGCTAAGAGAATAAGCAATAATATAGGTGGCCGCAATCGTAATGGTTCGATCGATGACTGGTTCAATGATATGTTCCAGAATTTCGGACCCCAGGTTCAACCTGAACAAAGGGCATCTGGAAGCGGCGTTATCATTAGCGACGATGGTTATATCGTCACAAACAACCACGTGATCTCCGATGGTGGAACCGGTATTGCCGATGAGATCACGGTTACGCTTCACAACAAAAAAGTTTACAAGGCAAAGGTGATAGGCAGAGATCCCAGCAGCGACATCGCTGTATTGAAGATCGAAGGAACCAATCTCCCTTACCTGCTCTATGGCAATTCAGATAACCTGAAACTCGGCCAATGGGTTTTGGCAGTGGGTTATCCGCTTTCACTGGAAACAACCGTAACGGCCGGTATCATTAGTGCCAAAGGAAGATCGATCGGTATCAACGGCCGTCAAAGCCAGACACCTATTGAATCGTTCATCCAGACTGATGCAGCCGTAAACCAGGGAAACAGCGGTGGCGGACTGATCACTACTGACGGACAACTGATCGGTATTAATTCAGCCATCCTCGCTCCCAGCGGAACATATGCAGGTTACTCCTTTGCGATCCCGGTAAACCTGGTGAAGAAGATCGTAAATGATCTCATCAAATTCGGTGATGTAAAGAGACCTTATCTCGGTATTTCTGCAGATCCTGGAAAGATCGATGCTGGTGATGGCGCTTATATCGGGGCCGTTGCAAAAGACGGAGCTGCTGCCAATATCGGTTTGAAGAAAGGTGATGTGATCACTGGTATCAATGATATCAATATCAATTCATGGACTGAACTGCAGGGCACAATCGCGTCTTACAACGCAGGTGATAAAGTAAAAATTTCTTATCGCCGGGATGGAAAAGATTTTACAACCAATGCAACATTGAGTACGAAGACAGGCACCTACGACGAGATTGCCAGTAGTGGTGTAGGTGAAGCACTGGGGGCCGAACTTTCTAACCTGGATGCAAAAAAAGCCAAAGAATTAGACGTAGAAGGTGGTATCGTCGTGAAAAATATCAAAAAGGACAGCCCGCTCGGTCGCACACGCATGCAGGACGGCTTCATTATCCTCAGCGTTGATGGGCAGGAAGTAAAGAGTGTTCAGGAATTGGGTCGTTTGCTCGCTTCACTGGAAGGTACTGTGCAGGTGCAGGGAGTTTATCCAGGCTCTGATGGCACTTATACCTATCCTTTAAGTCTCGAGGATGAATAATCGAAATAGATGATAAAATAAAAAAGGTCCTTCTCAGGACCTTTTTTATTTAGTCGATAGTCAATAGTGTGTAGTCAGTATCCAGTTAC